>JBAUGO010000202.1:0-5377 GCA_049679775.1 Anderseniella sp. | reverse complement strand
GTGCTTGTAGAGCAAGTGTCTGCACAGTAGTGTGTGGCAAAATCAGGCACGGGATTCTGAGCGGACAAAAACATGACATATTGCGTAGGACTGCATCTTGACCGGGGGCTGGTCATGGCCGCTGACACTCGAACCAATGCTGGTCTCGACAACATATCGACATATCGAAAACTGCATACATTCGAAGTCACTGGTGAGCGTGTCTTCATATTGTTGTCTGCCGGAAACCTGGCCGTGACACAGGCTGTCATATCCATTCTGGAAGAAGGCTTCAAACGCACCCCTGAAGACGGTGATACGCCAAGCCTCAACAGTGTAGGTTCGATGTTTCATGCTGCAAAGCTGGTTGGGCAAACTCTCAAGGAAGTACGCAAGGAGCATGTCGATCAAGGATTGACCGGGGATGCCTTTTCCGCATCCTTCATATTTGGCGGTCAGATCGGACAGGAGCCCCCTCGCCTCTATCAGATTTACTCGGAAGGCAACTTCATTGAAGCCAAGACGGACACACCTTTCTTCCAGATAGGTGAACACAAATATGGCAAGCCCATTCTGGACCGTGTGGCAAATCTGGGCATGAGGCTTGGCGAAGCGGCAAAGCTTGTGCTGCTTTCTTTTGATTCAACACTGCGCTCAAACCTTTCAGTTGGCATGCCCATTGACATGGTGGTCTATAACACGGACAGCCTTTCGATCGATCGTGTGCGGCGCATTGAACAGGACGATCCTTATTTCAGGTCGATCTCTGCAAAGTGGTCAGTCGCCTTGCGCACGGCGGTTGAAAATATTGACGAGTTCGATATCTAGTGACCCTCATGGATCTTGATGCAGAATATAATAACCGGGCGCGCTGTCCCGATCACGAAAAGACCATCGCCAGCTGGATGAGCGATGCGCCTTCCTATCGTGAGGCGGCAGCTTGTGACCTCGACATTGCCTATGGCGATCATGCGCGACAAAAGTTTGACTGGTTTCCAGCATCAGGCCGGGACGATGCGCCCATCGCCGTATTCATCCATGGCGGTTACTGGCAGGCTCTGGATCGCAAGGCGTTCTCTCACATGGCAGCCGGAGTGGCAGCGCACGGACTTGACATGGCCATTCCATCCTATCGGTTGGCACCTGAGGTAAATCTCCAGGAAATAATCGATGATATGCGGGCATTTTGCGTCACATTATGGAAAATCCACGGGCAACAACTGGTCATTACAGGGCACTCAGCGGGGGGGCATTTGGCTGCCGTGCTGTTTGCAACCAATTGGGTTGAGTATGGTGCACCTGCCAATCTTGTGGTTGCCGGCATGGGGATTTCCGGGCTTTACGACCTGCGCCCCCTGATCCCGATCGAGATCAACAAACGGATCGGCATTGATCTGCCACTTGCTGAGAGTTGCTCGCCCCTTTTGTGGCCAACACCGCAGGTCGGGCGCTTCGAGGCATGGGTGGGAGGGGCAGAATCCCGCGAATTTTTACGCCAGAGCGAGACATTGGCAGCGTCCTGGTCCGGGGCTGGTCTTGATTGCTCGTGGCACACCTCAGAAGATGATGACCACTTTACCGTCGTTCGTCATTTGGCCAATGAAAACAGCAACATGACAAAGGCACTCGTGCGTCTTTGCGAGGTTTTATAACAGTGTCACAGCCCGTGATCGAAACCCCTTCCGGCAAAGGTGCTGGTGATGAGAATTTTCCCGTTGGATCATTTTTGTTGCCCGCACGCCTACGGCCGCATGTCTTCACCTATTATGCCTTTGCGCGCGCAATTGATGACATTGCCGACAATCCACAAACACCACCGCAGGACAAGATTGCACGGTTGAACGCAATGGATGACGCCCTGTTGGGACGAGATAAAAACCCTGATATTTCAGTGTCTAAAGCCACAAAATTGCGCCAATCCATGCTGGAAACCGGCGTTGATCTTGCCCATGCCAGCGATCTGATTTCAGCATTTCGTCAGGATGCAATCAAAAGCCGATACCAGACGTGGGATGAGCTGATCAATTATTGCCTGCGCTCTGCCTCGCCTGTTGGGAGGTACCTTCTGGAACTGCACGGCGAAGATAAAGGGCACTTTCAGTATTCCGATGCCTTGTGCAACGCCTTGCAGGTTATCAATCACTTACAGGATTGCGCTGACGACCTTATGGAAATGGACCGTTGCTACCTGCCGCTTGACTGGTGCAACGCCCATGGTGCACGTGTTGAAATGCTTAAGGAAAAGGCTTCTCCGGTCGCCTTGCGCGCCGTCCAGCTACAGTGCCTGGATGGTACTGAAAAGCTGCTTGAGATTGCCGACAAACTGCCCGGAAAGCTCAAGAGCAAATCACTGGCCATGGAGTCAGGTGTGATCATTTCTGTTGCATGGAAACTGTGCGAGAAGCTCAGAAAGCACGACCCGGTGGCCATGCGGGTGGAGCTTTCCAAGCCACAATTTTTGTTCTGTGGCCTAAAAGGTGCCATAAAAGGGCTTATCTAGTGCTGTTTTGCTGGTTTTGGGCATGTTGCAAGAATGTTGAGAAGTAGACGAATACCAAAGGTTGGCTCCACTGCAATATTGGTATAAACAGCGTAGTTTGATCTATGTGGCATAACTTGAAGTTGGTCACGAATAGCGCACGGACGCAAGCGGCATTTATGCCGTTTTTAGTTCGGCGAAACAGAGAAACATATAACGATAAAGAGCTGATATGCCTATTTCGACACCGCTGCTTGACACAATCAAATATCCATCCGACTTGCGTAAGCTGAAGCACGAAGATCTCGCTCAGGTGGCCAAGGAGCTGCGTGATGAAACCATCGACGCTGCGTCCGTAACCGGCGGCCACTTTGGCGCAGGCCTTGGCGTTGTGGAGCTGACTGTGGCTCTTCACTATGTGTACAACACACCTGCCGACCGGTTGATCTGGGATGTGAGCCATCAGGCCTACCCGCACAAGATCCTGACTGGCAGGCGTGATCGCATCCGCAAAATTCGCCAGTCTGACGGGCTTTACGGGTTCACCAAACGCGATGAAAGCGAATATGATCCTTTCGGTGCTGCACACTCTTCAACATCGATTTCAGCGGGTCTTGGTATGGCCGTTGCCCGCGATCTCATGGGCGGTGACAATCATGTGATCTCGGTGATTGGTGACGGTTCGATGAGCGCCGGCATGGCCTATGAAGCCATGAACAATGCTGGTGCACTGGATAGCCGCATACTTGTTGTTCTCAACGACAATGGCATGTCCATTGCTCCTGGTGTTGGTGCCCTGACCAACTATCTGTCGTGGCTGGTATCAACTCATCCCTTCCTGTCTCTTCGCGACATCGCCCTGAAATTATCAAACAAGTTCCCAAAAACCCTTCGCAAGGCGGCAGAGCGTGTTGATGAATATGCCCGCGGCATGGTCATGGGTGGCACATTGTTTGAAGAGCTTGGCTTTTATTATGTCGGACCTGTCGATGGTCATGACCTTGAAACGCTGGTGCCCATTCTGGAAAATATTCGCGAGGCCAAGGAAGTTGGCCCTGTGTTGCTGCATGTGATCACGGAAAAAGGCAAGGGCCATCCATTTGCAGACACTAACAAGGAAAAACACCACGCAGTCGGCAAGTTTGACCCTGTAACCTTTGACACAGCGAAAGCCTCATCCAACGCACCCAGCTATACGGCCGTGTTTGCCAACTCGCTTATCAAGCACGCAGAGGCAGACGACAAGATTATTGCGATCACGGCTGCCATGCCTTCTGGTACCGGCGTCGACAAGTTTGAGGAGCATTTCCCTGACCGCACATTTGATGTCGGCATCGCCGAACAGCATGCCGTGACATTCGCTGCAGGCATGGCAACAGAGGGTTTCAAGCCGTTTTGTGCGATTTATTCGACATTCCTGCAACGTGCTTATGACCAGGTTGTGCATGACGTCGCCTTGCAAAGACTGCCAGTACGGTTTGCCATAGACAGGGCAGGACTGGTAGGCCAGGACGGTGCGACACATGCTGGCAGCTTTGATGTGGCCTATCTGGCATGTCTGCCAAACATGGTTGTCATGGCTGCTGGTGATGAAGCTGAACTCATGCATATGGTATCCACTGCGGTTGCCTATGAAGAAGGCCCCTGCGCATTCCGCTATCCTCGCGGAGAAGGCATGGGTGTTGAAATGCCTGAAACCGGCTCGCTTCTTGAGATCGGCAAGGGTCGGATCATGGTTGAAGGCGACAAGGTTGCCCTACTCAATCTGGGCGGACGCCTGGGTACCTGCCTGAAAGCTGCTGAAGACCTGAAGGCGCGTGGAGTATCCACCACAGTTGCCGATGCGCGCTTTGCCAAGCCACTTGATACAGCCATGATCGAACGGTTGGTCAAGAACCATCAACTTGTCATCACCATTGAAGAAGGCTCGATTGGCGGATTCTCAAGCCACGTATTGCACCACCTTGCAGCGCAAGGCATGTTGCAAGGTCACGCCATCGTCAAGCCTATGACACTGCCTGATGCTTTCATCGGCCATGGTGCTCCTGATTGGCAATACAAGCAGGCTCGCCTTGAGGCAGATGACATCGTGGTTGAGGTCTTGCGAGGCCTGAAAATGGACAAGAAGGTTCTGGAGTTTACCTCCAGGACTTGAAGCTTAACGTCAAGCCTGCTTCAAGCTTCGGATACATGAGCAAAGTCACGAGAGGCCGGCGTTTGGAAGATCATGACAGACGAAAATCGCAATATCGCCCAGACAGTGCGCGACGCATCCACGTCGTTCTATTGGGCTATGCGCATTCTGCCAAAGGACCAGCGCGATGCAATGTTTGCGGTCTACTCTTTCTGTCGCAAGGTGGATGATATTGTTGACAGCGAAACGCTGGACGAACCTGAAAAACGCAAGCAGCTAAACCAGTGGCGCACCGAAATAGATGCGCTATATGCAGGGCAACCCCAAATCCCCGAGACACGCGCCTTATTGCCATCATTGGCACCATTGGGACTACGCCGTAACGATTTCATGGATGTTATCGATGGTATGGAGATGGATGCGGGTGAGCCAATAGTTGCCCCAACCATGAAGACATTCGATATTTATGTTGACCGTGTTGCCAGTGCGGTTGGACGATTATGCGTCTGTGTGTTTGGCGACCCTTCTGATCACGGTGTGGCAGTAGCCCACCACACAGGTCGCGCACTGCAAATCACAAACATCTTGCGCGATGTGGATGAGGATGCTGGGATAAACCGTGTCTACCTGCCACGCGAATTACTCGAAAAACATGGCATTGATTATTCCCAACCAAAAAAAATCACTGCGCAACCTGGCTATCCTGCCATGTGGCGGGAACTGGCGGCACTTGCTGCAGAAGAGTATGAAAGTGCCGAACAGGCCATGTTACTGTGCCGAAAGGA
>JBAUGO010000201.1:0-2142 GCA_049679775.1 Anderseniella sp. | reverse complement strand
GTTCAATATCGGTCTTTAGGCGCTCTGCACCTGCCATGGCATACAGAACACGCGCCTCCGAGAGGCTGAGAGCCAGGCGGTTTGTCACGTTGGAGGTTGTGCCATCGCGATATGTTGCATCCTTGTAGAACGTCCAAAGATGTGAAAAGCGTGTATCGAGGACGAGGTTTTGCATGAGGGCATGGCGGATTGTGATCTGCGGGCCTGCAGACCAAAGGAATTCACTTGCCCCATACCATGCTTGCGACGTGATGACACCCAGGCCCACGCTGCCGCGAGAGTGGTTGCGGCGCAATTCAATGTTCTGATTGACTGTGGTCGTGTCGAAGGTATTGCCATCATATTGTGTAAAGTTCACACCACCGCCAACGATTGCTGCCAGATCGTTCGTTATGTCGACGCGGTATCCGGCATTTGCCCCACCTTTTACACCGATGCCGGATTTTTTACGTGACTCACCACTGATGACAAAGGGCAGGCCATTGATGAAGATCACTTCTTCCGTTGTACCATTGGTAAAATTGGTGCTTGGGGCGATTGCCGCATAGACATTGAAAGACCACGGCCTTTTCTCATCAATTGCTGCAATGAAGTCATTGAAGTTGCGGGCAAGCTCCGGGGTTGGTGCTGCCGATTTGAGCAGGTTCAGATGGTGGCGTGCTCCGTCATGTTCGTTCATGGCAAACAGTGTGGCGGCCAGTTCCATGCGTACCATAGACAGACCCGGGTCATCGGCAAGAGCCGTGCGGTACAATTGCGCAGCTTGATCAAGGTTGCCGCGGGCTTTCTCGATCAATCCCTGGATGAAAATATTGCGATTGCGACCGAACTTTCCCTGAAACGGCACATTGGCAATAAGTTTTGCCGCCGCTTCATGCTGTTTTGCCTTGATCAGATTTACCAGAATATGGAGACGTTTTTTTTCTTCAAGCTTAGCAAAGCTATCAATTGTTTCTTGCGGAACAGCAAGGTTTGGCAAGGTTGGGGCAACTCTTGGGCCATAGGCAGTTGACGATGGAGGTTGAGTTTTTGCCAAGCTCACAGCCTGCTCGTGCGTCTGGACCGTTGGGCGTAGTTTTGCTTCATTGGCCATGGCATTTGAGGCAATACCTGCAAATGTCACCATCGCAGCACTTAAAAACAATTGCAAAGCGCTCCTTGCAGAGCGCCTTACCTTTGATTTGTAGATTTGTCTTGGTAACAGGGCCGTCACTTCAAGCCTTACTGGCCATGGAAGACCCCTTGAATGTCGATTGTACCGCGACGGTCATCATTGATACCTGTGTCACCACCACCTGGACTTGGCGCAATGGCATAGGTAGAGAACACCCCGGTAGCCGCTTCTGCATTGTTGCCAAAGAAGCCACCCTGGAGTGCACGATCGCCGTTCACAAAGCGGTTGTTGGTCGTGTCACCAGGTGCGTTGGTTGTCTGTGTATTGACATCGGATGTGCCGGAAAATGTGTTGCCATTAATTGTACCGTTCAATTCGACAGTAGCGGTATGGAAAGCCTGTATGTCTATGGCTGAAGCATTTACGCGAATACCGGTTTGATTGACCTCAACTGTGTTGTTGGGCACATCGATCTGGATGAAATCCTGGTTCTCAAACTTTTCCCAGTATTCAGGTGTCAAACGTCCAATAAACTGACCGGTTCCGAAATTGGCAGTCATGGCGGCAGTGCCGTTCATGCGCCATTGACCATTGGCAGTGGCGTAAGCTGCGGCATCTACCCATCCCGTGGTCGTGGCTACGCCTGCATAATTGCCATTGTAGTTTACTGTAGCGCCACCGGTAATTGCCGGTGCTGTGGTTTCATCAGTTGCACCTGTGCCACCAAAGAACCAGGCATCCTGATTGTTTGTGGCGTCACGGAAGTGAGCTGCATAGCTATTGCCGGCTGAATTGTTGAATTCCCAGTATTGCAATTCATTGTCGCTGGTCTGTGTGATCTGGCGAAATTCAGTGTAGTTGGTGTTGTCAAAACCATAGGCAGCATAATATGGATCGCTTGTCGGGACTGTCTGGGCAGCTGTTTGGGTTACATATGTAGGCAACACTTTGGTGCCCTGAAATCCAAGCGCAGTTCCAGGTGAAACGGCTACAGTGGCAACACCAGTTGCTGAAATGCTCAGGTTTGT
>JBAUGO010000200.1:0-33747 GCA_049679775.1 Anderseniella sp. | reverse complement strand
CCATAAAGGTGAGATCCGTGCCATCATAGGACCCAATGGAGCGGGAAAGACCTCTATGCTCAACGTCATCAACGGGTTTTATCACCCCCAGGTTGGTGAAATAACTTTCAAGGGTGAGACCCGCACGGCGATGAGGCCCTATGTGGCAGCAACCCAGGGCATTGCTCGAACCTTCCAGAACGTGGCTCTTTTCAAGGGTATGTCCACTCTCGACAACATCATGTCCGGGCGCACACTCAAGATGCACAAAAATTTCTTCTGGCAGATGTTGCGTTACGGTCCTGCCATGCAAGAAGAGGTCGAGCATCGCGAGCGTGTTGAGGAGATTATCGACTTTCTGGAAATCCAGCATATCCGACGCACACCAGTTGGGCGCTTGCCATATGGTCTGCAAAAGCGAGTGGAGCTTGCGCGCGCATTGGCGATGGAACCTGAACTCCTGCTGCTTGATGAACCCATGGCGGGCATGAACCTGGAAGAGAAGGAAGACATGTCTCGCTTCATTCTCGATGTAAATTCTCAGTTTAATACCACTATTGCACTGATTGAACATGACATGGGTGTGGTTATGGATCTGTCCACTCGCGTCGTCGTGCTTGATCATGGTGAGAAGATTGCTGATGGAACACCAGATGAGGTCAGCTCAAATCAGAACGTGATAGATGCCTATCTTGGCGTGGCGCATTAGGAAGACGGGAAACATCGACCATGCTCTATAATATTTTCATCGACCCGTTTCACCAGATGTTTGGTGCGCCGGACTTCCTGATACAGGTGCTGTGGTCCGGCTTTGTGGCCGGGACCTTGTATTCACTCATTGCGCTTGGCTTTGTGCTGATTTTCAAAGCATCTGGTGTTTTCAATTTTGCACAAGGCATCATGGTGGTGTTTGCCGCTCTGACACTCGTGGGTTTGTACGGTCTTGGTATGCCTGCCTGGGTCGCATTGATTGCCACAATTGGCGTTATGGCCTTGCTGGCTGTCGGTGTGGAGCGTCTGGTGTTGCGCAATCTCGTCAACCAGCCCGACATCATTCTGTTCATGGCTACAATCGGGTTGACCTATTTTCTCATCGGTTTCGGCGAAGTGATATTTGGCGGAGAGCCCAAGAAAATGATCGCCAGTGAACTGGGTTTGCCAACTGGCTCCACAACGTTTGAACCTTTCGGCGGGATTGTGATAATTGAACATCTGGATATTGCGGCAGTGATCATGGCGATTGTGCTGGTTATAGCACTGGCTTTTTTCTTCAATAAGACCCGTATTGGCCGTGCCTTGCGTGCGGTTGCAGATGATCACCAGGCAGCCATGTCGGTTGGTATATCGCTCAACCAGATATGGGCCATCGTTTGGTTTGCGTCAGGGATTGTTGCACTGGCGACAGGCATCATGTGGGGTGCCAAGTCGGATGTATCATTCGCCTTGCAGATCGTGGCGTTGAAAGCGTTACCTGTCCTGATCATTGGCGGCTTCACATCCATTCCCGGTGCTATCATTGGCGGACTTGTGATTGGCTTTGGCGAGAAACTGTTCGAGATTTACTGGGGCGGTTTGCTGGGCAGCGGTGTTGAAGGCTGGTTTGCTTATGTGATTGCACTGATCTTCTTGCTGTTCAGGCCACAAGGACTGTTCGGTGACAAAATAATTGAACGCATTTAGGGTTGGATAGAGAAAATGTTTTATCGCGAAACAGGTCAGTTCAAGACCAATTATGTGTCTGACAGTCAGGTTTTTCCGATCCTGCAGGACAAGATCGGTTTAGCCATCATACTGCTGATTGCCTATATCGTTGTCCCCCTGTTTGGCAGCGAGTTTTTCGTAAAGACAATGATGACGCCATTCCTGATCTTCGCCCTGGCAACGATCGGCTTGAATATTCTTACTGGCTATACCGGGCAGCTTTCACTCGGTACAGGCGCTTTCATGGGAATAGGTGCATATGCTTGCTACAAGATGGCAACGTATTTTCCCGAGACCAATTTTATTCTGCTCATCTTGCTGTCTGGTCTTTTTTCAGCAGCCATAGGAGTGATCTTTGGTCTGCCCAGTTTGCGCATCAAGGGCTTCTATCTCGCTGTGGCAACGCTTGCTGCACAGTTTTTCTTTGAGTGGTGTTTCATACGGGTCGGTTGGCTCTACAACTACAATACATCCGGAGCCATCGATAGCCTGCCACGAAGTGTTTTCGGCTACCAGATCAGTGGTGGAGCGGCGAGTTATGTTGCGCAATATATTGTCGTTTTGTCCATTGTGGTGTTCTTGACCTGGATTGCCTCCAATCTTATCCGGGGACGCATTGGCAGGTCATGGATGATGATACGCGACATGGACATCGCTGCCGAGTTGATGGGAGTGCGTCCGCTTTATGCCAAGCTATCTGCGTTTGCAGTCTCCTCATATTATTGTGGTGTAGCAGGCGCCATGAGTGTGTTCCTGTTCTATGGGGCCGCAGAGCCCGAACTATTCGATATCAATCATTCATTCCTGTTTCTCTTCATGGCCATTATTGGTGGACTTGGCTCCCTGATTGGTAGCTTCATGGGGGCGGCTTTCATCTGGATACTGCCAATACTGTTGCGGGAGTTACCTAATTTGATAGGCTTGGAAGCGAATGCTGCAATTGTTGATCAGGGCAGCAGAATGATCATCGGTGCGTTAATCATTTTCTTCCTGATTGTTGAGCCGCACGGGCTTGCGAGACTTTGGCAGATTGCGAAGGAAAAATTGAGGACATGGCCCTTCCCGTACACATGACGGAGAGGGCGATTAAAGGATTGGCATGGAATAGGGAAGTTGTTCCGTGACAAGGGTTTACAAAAGCAACCGGCCCATAACGGTGCCGATTTTAAGGGAGAAACCTATGAAGAAACTTTTAATGACTGGTGTAGCTCTAGCCACCCTGGCAGGGACTGCATTTACTACAGCACAGGTTGCACAAGCAGAGGATACTCTGTTTGTCCCGTCGCTGAGTTATCGTACCGGACCCTTTGCAAGTGGTGGTGTACCTCTGGCAAATGGCTTTGGCGACTACTTCACCATGCTCAATGAGCGTGATGGTGGTATCGGTGGTGTCAAGGTTGTCGTGGAAGAATGCGAAACTGGTTACAACGCCCAGAAAGGTGTTGAATGCTATGAGGCCACCAAGGGCAAGGGTGCGCTTGTATATGGACCATATTCAACAGGCATTACCCTGCAGCTGATCCCGAAGGCTCCGGTTGACAAGATTCCGGTCCTGTCGATGGGATATGGTCTGTCTGCTGTGGCTGTTGGAGAGAAGTTCCCGTGGACCTTCAACTACCCAACCAGTTACTGGAGCCAGCTCACCGCCATTTTGAAATATGTCGAGTCTGATCTTGGCGCTCTCAAGGGCAAGAAAATTGGCTACATCTATCTCGATGCTGGATATGGAACTGAGCCTATTCCACTGCTGGACCAGTTGGCAAAGGACAAGGGGTTTGAGGTTGTCAAGTTCCCGGTCGGCGTCAAGGAAATGCAGAACCAGGGTTCGCAATGGTTGAACGTGCGCAAGGAACGTCCGGACTACATGATCATGTGGGGTTGGGGTGCCATGAACGCAACAGCTGTCAAGGAAGCCGCCAAGATCAAGTATCCGCTGGACAAGTTCATCGGCAACTGGTGGGCAGGTTCACATGCTGATATGCGCCCACTGGGTGAAGAAGGCAAAGGTTACAAGGCTGCCAACTTCTCAGGTGTGGGAACGGATTTCCCCGCATTGCAGGATGTGATGAAGTATGTCGTTGATGCGGGCAAGAGCCAGTCACCTAAAGAAAATGTCGGTGATGTTCTTTATAACCGCGGTCTGTTCAACGCTGTTCTTATTGCAGAAGCCATTCATGCAGCTCAAAAAGCTACCGGCAAGAAGGCGATCACGGGCGAAGATATGCGTCTTGGTCTTGAAAAGTTCGATCTGTCAGATGTGCGCTTGAAGGAAATTGGCCTTGAAGGTTTTACCGCTGCTATCAAGGGTGACTGCAAGGACCATGAAGGTGCAGGTGGTGTTTCCATGATGCAGTGGGATGGCAAGACCTGGAACAAGATCACAGACCCGATTGCACCGGATACGGCTGTTGTCCGTCCATTGCTGGAAGCAGCTGCAGCGGATTATCTGAAGGACAAGCCAGACTGGCAAACCCAGACCTGCAGTTAATCACTCATCGTAGTTGATACAACAAAGCCTCGCCTGCCGCGATATTTGCGGCAGGTGGGGGTTCATCCGGATAAAATTTCAAGGGTCTTCAGTCAATGTCAGCGACATCACACTCGTATGGGCAATCAGCCGAGACAGAAGGCTCTGTTTTGTCCATCAATAACATCGAGGTTATTTACAACCACGTCATCCTTGTGCTGAAAGGCGTTTCGCTCGATGTGCCGAAAGGTGGCATTACGGCTTTGCTGGGGGCAAATGGTGCCGGCAAGACAACAACACTAAAGGCTGTTTCGAACTTGTTGCGCGCTGAACGCGGTGACGTGACCAAAGGTACAATCCATTTCAAGGGTGATCGTATCGATAAACTGACCCCTAATGAGATGGTCAAGCGTGGCTGTATCCAGGTGATGGAAGGTCGACATTGCTTCGAACATTTGTCCATTGAAGACAACCTGATGACGGGTGCGTTTACACGCAAGGACGGGCGCGGAGCAATCGCTGCTGACCTTGAGATGGTCTACAATTATTTCCCTCGCCTTCGTGAACGTCGGCAGTCGCTTTCGGGCTACACATCCGGGGGCGAGCAACAAATGTGCGCGATTGGCCGCGCCCTTATGTCGAGACCTACCACTATATTGCTGGATGAACCTTCCATGGGATTGGCGCCGCAGCTTGTTGAAGAGATTTTCGAGATTGTCAAAGAGCTGAATGAACGTGAGGGTGTTTCCTTCCTGCTGGCAGAGCAGAACACCAATATTGCTCTCAAGTACGCCAAGTATGGATACATACTTGAAAATGGCAGAGTCGTGCTTGACGGTGAGGCATCCGCATTACGTGACAATGAAGATGTGAAGGAATTCTATCTTGGTGTTTCGGGTGAAAATCGCCGATCGTTTCGCAATGTGAAGGCATATAAAAGACGCAAACGCTGGTTGGCATGATTGCTGAGGGCGATGCTGGTTATGATATCCTCTTGTACTCAGGCGAGCGAGGGAAGTCTCAGGATGGCTCTATGTTCTGCCGCAGAGGACCTGGTGAAATCAAGCTTTGCGTGATGAGCTAGCAAGACTTGCTCAATGAATTCATGTGCGAGAACCGGGTGCAGCATGTCACCATTCAAGATGGCGGTATTCAAGTTTTTAAAGTTTGCCGGGTCTTGTCCGCAATAACTGATTTTGATCAGCAGCTCGGCGTTTTGGGACGTACTGATATCCAGTTTGAGCCTGCTGCCGGGAGTGGCAAGACTTGCTGTCTGATTGGCAATAATGTGGACCAGCTTACGAAGTCTATCAAGGTCGGCGTTCATTGGAGTGATGTCCAGATGGCGAGAGATGTCGAGTTTGACACCAAATCGCTCAATCCGAGCCGCAAGACCCTGGACCACGAAGCTTGCGATTTCCGCAAACATGGTTTCCTGTTTTATGATCTTCAACTCTCCGCTCATGGCGTCTGCATAATCACGAACCAGACTGGCGATCATGAGAAGCTCGCTAATAGAGGAGCGTATTTGCGATGTGAAATCGTGCTGCTCAAGGAGCGGATGGTTTTCCTCATCAGGGCTATAATTGAGGCGGTCGTTGGTGACATTCGCAATCAGGTTGATGTGCTGGCGCAAGCACGATGCAAGTACACTTCCAAGTCTCGTATTAGCCTCTCGCAAATCATTATATCGCACTTCTCCATCGATCAATTGAGCGCAAAAGTTCTGGGCTGCTGTGATGTCACGTACAATACCAACCATTTTGTCATCAGCAAAACCGTACTCACACGAAGGTGCTGCGCTGATCTGCCACCAGTTCGACGCGCCTGCTTTACGCCATTCAACCTCCACGTTCGTAATGCGGTATCGGTTCTGGATAGCGTGAACCAGTATGCTCGCTGCAGTGTAAGGCTTCGCCCTGGAAATTATTTCCGTAAGCACACCAATCAATTGAGGGTGGTTCATGCTGGCTTGCACCCCAGGATCGGGGTGATGGATCGTCATTATGCCGGTTGTCTGATCAAGTACCCAAATGAAGTCCGGCTGGTTCGTAACACTTGTGTCCAGCGCCAGCGCCAAGCTTGTGTTGAGAATTTCAGGGTCGAGACTCGAAGGGTTGACCTGACGAACAGAGGGTTCGGCAAAGCCCATACGCGCTGTCATCGAAATCGCCTTGAAAAACATTACCGCCATCCAGTTTTGTCCGACATCAAGCTGCCGGGGTTTGAAAAAAGTTGTCTGGCGGTGCATCCAGCATTCGGGACTTAAAAGTTGAGCGATTGAATATTTAGCACGTTCGGGTTGTTGGTGTGTTAGTCAAATCAAGCAAATTGGATACTTACGCTATGGAAAGCTTTTACGATAATCTTGAGACCCGTGACCCGCAGGATCGGGAAGATCAACTGTTTGCAATGCTGCCGGAGCAGATTGCCCTTGCCTTGACTGCGCCTGGTTGGAAACGACATTTGGGTCAGATATCTGCTGGTGACATCACAACCAGACAGGCATTTGCCCGGTTGCCTGTGCTTCGCAAGAGCGATCTCAAAGACTTGCAACATGAGGATCCGCCATTGGGTGGTTTTGCACCAGGTGGTCCTGATCAATGGGGCAGATTGTTCATGTCACCTGGACCAATTTTTGAACCCATGGGGTTATCGCCGGATCCTTGGCGCGGTGCGCGCGCGCTTCATGCTGCCGGCTTCAGGTCTGGAGATATAGTCTATAACTGTTTCTCGTATCACCTGACGCCAGGTGGGTTCATTCTGGATGAAGGTGCTCGAGCGCTCGGTTGTGCAGTGGTACCGGCAGGGATTGGCAATACCGAGCTTCAACTTGATGCAGTCGAAAAACTTAAACCCTCCGCTTTTACCGGCACTCCGGATTTTCTGAAAATACTGCAAGACAAGGCAGCTGAAGCAGGTCGTGATGTATCATCCATCAAGCGCGCACTGGTGTCAGGTGGTGCCTTGTTCCCGAGTTTGCGGGAGGAATACTCAAACCGCGGCGTCAAGGTCTTTCAATGCTATGCAACGGCCGATGTTGGTGTGATTGCCTATGAAAGTTGTGCCCTTGAAGGCATGACCGTTGATGAAGGCATCATTCTGGAGATTGTCAGGCCAGGAACAAATGATCCGGTGGAACCGGGAGAAGTGGGTGAAGTTGTTGTCACGAACTTCAACAAGACTTATCCGATGATCCGGTTTGGAACCGGTGACTTGTCAGCTCTACTTCCGGGACAAAGTTCGTGTGGGCGCACCAATGTGCGTATCAAGGGATGGATGGGTAGAGCTGATCAAACCACCAAGGTGAAGGGGATGTTTGTTCACCCTTCCCAGGTGGCC
The DNA here is from genome assembly GCA_049679775.1 of Anderseniella sp. Lineage (GTDB taxonomy): Bacteria > Pseudomonadota > Alphaproteobacteria > Rhizobiales > Aestuariivirgaceae > Anderseniella. The sequence continues at coordinate 26,258 of JBAUGO010000200.1, read as the reverse complement.
GAGATAGCCAAGGCGCATGTTGAGCTTGGTAGGTTGAGACTGGTGGTTGGGCGTGCCAATGAGCAAGATACTTTGATTCTTCATGCTGAAAGTGCAACGGCTCATGATACCTTGCGAGATGCGGTTGCTGCCACATTCCAAAAGATTTGCAAGGTACGTGGGCAGGTGGAGCTTGTGCCTATTGGATCACTAAGCAATGATGGCAAAGTGATATCTGATGAGAGACCAGCGACAACCTGATCTGTAAAGCATAAAACCACGTAGCCTTCTTGTACTCTAGAATAAGTGAATCATCGATGTTGGACAAACCAGATACTCGCGCATACATGCTGCCTGCAGATCACCCTGCGGTCATTGGCGGCAAGATAGGTGTGCTGATCATGAACCTTGGTACCCCTGAAGGTACCAGCTACTGGCCAATGCGGCGCTACCTGAAGGAGTTTTTGTCTGACCCTCGCGTCATCGAAGCCAACAGGGCTTTGTGGTGGGTTATCCTGAACATGATTATCCTGACGTTTCGACCGACCAAATCCGGTCATGCCTATGAGCAGATATGGAATCATGAAAAGGGTGAATCCCCGCTCAAGACCATAACCAGAAGCCAGGCTGAAAAACTTGGCGAACTCTTCAAGTCCAACCCACGAATTGTTGTGGACTGGGGTATGAGATACGGTCTGCCGCCAGTGAAAGACAGGATTGAGCAGCTGAAATCACAAGGTTGCGACAGGATTGTTTTATTTCCGCTATACCCGCAGTTTTCTGCAACCACCTCGGCAACAGCCCTGGACAAGTGCTATGACGCGCTAAAGACGATGCGATGGCAACCAGCCATTCGAACTGTACCTGCCTACCATGATGATCCAGCCTATATCGATGCCCTGGCAGCAAGTCTCAAGGCTCACATCAAGACATTGACTTTCAAGCCGGAAGTAATCGTCGCCTCGTTTCATGGGTTGCCAAAGAAGTATCTCCTGCGCGGTGATCCTTATCATTGCCATTGCCACAAAACAGCTCGATTGCTTCGAGAGGCAATGGGCATGCAACAAGGCGATCTGATCATAACATTCCAGTCCCGCTTTGGGTCAGAGGAGTGGCTGCAACCCTATACAGACAAGACAATCGAGAAGCTTGCCTCTGATGGTGTGAAAAACATTGTGGTTATCACACCTGGGTTTTCATCAGATTGCGTTGAAACGCTTGAAGAGATCGCTATAGGGGTCAAGGAAAGCTTTGAAGAGCATGGCGGCGAAAACTTTTCGGTTGTCCCATGCCTCAATGACAGCGATGTCTCGATCAAAATGCTGAAAAAACTTGTTGATCGCGAGCTATTGGGCTGGGTTTGAGCTGTGGGTCAATGTTGACCATTGATTAAGCTTGATGAATTCATTCTTAGAAAGTCTATGCCGAATCAAGATATTGTCCTGGGTATCAATCAGCTGATGCGAGGGTTTTAATATGCTTGAAGGCTTTAGTATTTTTGTACTGCTCTTGCTGGCGCTTGGCGTCATTTTTATCTTCAAGGCAATAAAGATCGTTCCGCAGGGTTTTCAATATACCGTGGAGCGGTTTGGACGTTACACCAAGACACTGGGGCCAGGCCTTGGCATTATTGTCCCGTTCATCGACCGCATTGGTTCGCAAATGAACATGATGGAACAAGTCCTGGAAGTGCCAAGCCAGGAAGTCATCACCAAGGACAACGCCATGGTGCAGGTTGATGGTGTTGCTTTCTATCAAGTGCTCGATGCCGCCAAGGCGACTTACGAGGTCAATCGTCTGGAAAATGCCATCCTCAATATTACAATGACCAATATTCGTACAGTCATGGGCTCCATGGACCTCGACAACATGTTGTCGCAACGCGATGACATCAACCATGCAATCCTTCGCGTTGTCGATCAGGCTACTACACCCTGGGGTGTTAAAATGACCCGTATCGAAATCAAGGATATCAACCCACCTCGTGATCTGGTGGATTCAATGGCTCGACAAATGAAGGCAGAACGCGACAAACGTGCTGCCATTCTGGAAGCACAAGGTGCGCGTGAAAGTGCAATTTTGAAAGCAGAAGGCGAAAAGCAGGCGATTACCCTGGATGCTGAAGGCCGCAGGGAAGCTGCTTTCCGGGACGCTGAGGCGCGTGAGCGACTTGCTGAAGCTGAAGCCAACGCCACGCGTATGGTGTCTGCTGCCATTGCTGATGGTGATGTTCAGGCCGTAAACTACTTTGTCGCCAACAATTACATCAAAGCGCTGGAATCAATTGCCAAATCGCCCAATCAGAAATTGTTGATGATGCCGATTGAAGCTTCAAGCATCATCGGCTCAATTGCTGGTGTTGCCGAGATTGCCAAGGAAGCATTTGGTGAAGGTGGCGGTTATGCTCAAGGGCGTGGCAGTGCGCAACGCGGAAGCGTGCCTAAAGTCAAAAATTAAAAGGGCAGGGCAAGGCTATGGGTATACTCATGGAGCTTATGGGAGGCTGGACCTGGTGGATTATTGCTGCCATTTTGTTGGTCAGTGAACTGCTGGTGATGAGTATTTTCCTGGTTTGGCTCGGTCTTGCTGCCCTGACTGTTGGTATTATAGATCTCATTTTTGTCACTGACTGGCATATTGAAGCCATTCTTTTTGTGGTGCTTGGCATTGTGTATCTGTTCCTGGGACGCAAATACATGAAGTCGCGTGGTGAATTTACATCTGATCAACCTCACCTGAACCAACGCATCAATTCATTTGTGGGGCGGACGGTTGTGTTGCATGAGCCAATTGTGAATGGCGAGGGCAAGGTGCAGTTTGATGATGCCTTTTGGAAAGTGACTGGTGTCGATACACCGGCTGGTACCAAGGTGCGCATTACAGGCCTCGCAGGCATGGTTTTGTTATGTGAACCGGTTTGAGCATCTCAGCTGGTATAGTCGGCACACTTCTTTGACCTCCTGTTAACCATAATCTGTGCAGTATCCCGGATGAAAATTTAATTCATCCCGTTGGATATTGTTATGCGTGTTTTAAAAAGAACGACCAGCTGCTTTGCAATCTTCATGGTAGCGACAGGTGTTGCTGAAGCGCAAGAGTTGCGCAGTACCTTTGGCGGTGAACAAGGTTTGCTGCAGACAACAACCATCGAGAACCCTTTTTCGGAGCCGCGAGTCCCGGTTACATCCCGACAAGGTAATGATCGCACCAACTCCGAACAGACAATCAGCAATGGATCGTTAACGGCCTCCGCTACAACGCAAAGTTCAACGACTCAATCACAAAGGTCTGCATTTGATCGGGGGGCTGATCTTGATCCTCTGGCAAACTCAGCACTGGCCAATAGTGGTGAAGATTCCATTGCACGCGAGGCAAGGGAGCGCGAGCGGCTGTCAATTCTGGCTTCAACCGGCAATTTACCACCAGTGGAAGATGAGAACCTGGTGCGCAGGAGAGCTGAGCAGGTTGATCAATTTCAACCTATTGGCATCAGGCGCGGTAATTTTATCTTGCTACCAGAGCTTGAAGTTGGTGGCGTCTATACATCAAATGTTGGATCGATATCGCGTGATGGGCCTGATGATGGTGGGTTGCGTCTTGCGCCAAAACTGTCATTCCAGAGTGATTGGGAACGTCATTCCATCGGTTTCACCTATGAAGGTGAGCATGTTTTTTACAACGAGTTCGACGCCCAAAATGTCAATAATTTCTCGCTTGCCGTAAATGGGAGGCTGGACATCAGGTCCACAACCACCCTGGATGTCAGTGCAGGCTTTGGACAATCACAAAGCAATTCGGCCGATTTTGAAGTACCGGATACTGCGCAAGGTTTGCGCGATGATCAGGCCTATAATGTTACGGCCCGGCTGACGCACCAGTTTAATCGAGTGATCGCTCAATTAACTGGGTCGGCAACATGGTTCAATTTTGGCAATGTCGATCTTGGGCTTGGCGAAGAGCTGAATTCTGATCGTGATTATGTCACTCCTGCTGTTGGGCTAAGGGTGGGATATCAGATGTCCGAAGCCGTTCAGCCCTTTGTTGAGGTCACATATTCACCACGCATTCACAATGAAAGCGTTGATCGCAATGGATTGCGACGCGACTCGCAAGGTATCATTGTGCGCTCTGGTGTTACCTTCAATGATGGTTCCATCTGGTCTGGTGAGGTTGCTGCGCGTTATGAAATCAGAGATTACGAAGATGCTGCACTTGCCAATCAACAAGCGATCGGTGTGGATGCCAACGTGAACTGGAATGTGAGTGATCTGACATCGGTCACGTTTACTGCCTTGTCACAGATTGAAGAAACGTCTGATCCACTGGTTTCAGGTGCAACAACTTGGTCTGCTGGAGTGGCTATTGCGCATCAGTTCCGGGATAATCTGGCTGCTGAGGCAGGTGTTTCATTGGGTTATACTGATTTTGGTGGGCTGTCGGACGAAGTTGTCGTTTCTACCAGTCTAGGTGTTGCTTATGCGATAAACCCGAATATTGAGCTGATTGCCGGCTATACATTCACCTCGCAGGATCCTGGTGAAGCAGGCGGATACGACGAGCATCGCCTGAGCTCTGGTGCCAGATTCAAGCTCTAGGGTCCTGACCCTAGAGCTCTCCAGTCTTGGCAAGGATTGCTTGTAAAGCCTGTTTGAATTGCGGGGCAATGTCATTGCGGGTTAGTCCGACAGCAACATTTGCTGCAAGAAATCCAACCTTGTCGCCACAATCATAAGTCGTGCCTGAGAACTTCAAGCCATAAAAACTCTGCTCAGTCATCAGTGCCAGCATGCTGTCAGTGAGCTGTATTTCTCCTCCGGCTCCGGCAGTCTGCTTGTCAAGCAGGTCAAATATTTCTGGTTGAAGAATGTAGCGACCCGATATTATTAAGTTTGATGGAGCGTTACTTGCTGGTTTTTCAACCATTGAGGTTATCTTGAAGCCATCGCCGGCGTCATCACCAACACCTACAACGCCATACTTGTGAACCTGGTCTTCAGCAACTTCTTCAACCGCGATGACATTACCACCGTGGTTGTCGTAAACACTCATCATTTGCGACAGACAACCAGGCGAGCCATGGATGAACATATCAGGCAGCAGCAATGCGAACGGTTCATTGCCGACCAGCTCACGCGCGCACCACACCGCATGTCCAAGGCCAAGGGGCTCTTGCTGACGGGTAAAACTTGCCTGACCCGCACCTGGCAAGTCAGTGGTTAGTAGTTCCAGTTCCTTGGTTTTCCCGCGTCTTTTCAGCGTTTCCTCAAGCTCGAACTGCTTATCGAAATGATCTTCAATGACGCCTTTATTGCGCCCGGTCACAAAAATGAAGTGCTCTATGCCTGCCTCCCTGGCTTCATCTACTGCCAACTGGATAACGGGACGATCCACGATTGTGAGCATTTCCTTTGGCACAGCCTTGGTGGCGGGCAGAAAACGGGTTCCAAGTCCAGCAACCGGAAATACTGCCTTTTTGATTTTCCTGCTCATGGGAGAGACACTTCCTTTTGGTAAAACAATAAAACTGATGTCTAGACGGTAAAACTTTCTAAACGGTTTGTTTGGGTTTTTTGGGCACTATCAAACCTTATTTTAATTGTGAGTACCTGCCAAATGGCAGCTCAAAGATCAAGAAGGTTAGTATGAGTATTCTGGTAACAGGTGGTGCAGGATATATCGGATCGCATATGGTTCTGGCACTTTGTGATGCAGGCCATGATGTTGTGGTTCTGGATAATTTGTCCACAGGCATGGCTTGGGCAATTGCTCCACAGGCAAAGCTTGTAGAGGGCGATATTGGAGACCAGGACCTCGCCTTGTCCATTATCAAGGACCACGCTGTCGATGCGATTATTCACTTTGCGGGCTCCATTGTTGTCCCTGATAGTGTGACAGACCCGTTGGGATACTACCTCAACAATACTGTCAAATCCCGTGCTCTGATAGAAAGCGCGGTCAAAGGTGGTGTTGCAAATTTCATCTTTTCATCAACCGCAGCGGTATACGGAAATCCGAAGTCTGTTCCTGTGCGCGAAGGCGATGATCTTGTTCCAATTTCTCCTTATGGCACCTCAAAACTCATGACTGAATTGATGCTTCGGGATGCATCATTTGCGCATGACCTGAATTATGTCGCATTGAGATATTTCAATGTTGCGGGCGCTGATCCCAAGGGCCGGAGCGGCCAGTCAACACCGCGCGCGACCCATCTGATCAAGGTTGCCTGCGAAACGGCGCTGGGCAAGCGCGACCACATGCAGGTGTTCGGCAAGGATTACGACACCCATGATGGAACCTGCCTTAGAGATTACATTCACGTCTCGGATCTGGTTAGGGCGCATGTGGATGCATTGAGTTATCTGCGCCAAGGTGGTGAAAGCCAGGTGTTCAATTGCGGTTATGGCAAGGGTTATTCAGTCCTTGATGTTGTGGGGGCGGTAGAGCGTGCCGCTGGCCATGAATTTGATGTTCGTGATGCACCCCGGCGTGCCGGTGATCCTGCCGAAATTGTAGCGAATGCTGATAAAGCGCGTTCGGTTTTGGGTTGGAAGCCACAACACGCCGATCTGGATTTTATCGTTGCTACAGCTTTTGCGTGGGAAAAACATTTGCAACAGCGCAACGGTTGAATTGAGTTTTAGGGCGAATTGGTTGAGTGCAAGGAAGTTTAAATCGGATGGGCATGACACAAAAAAAATCAATTTTCGGGGCGTCTGCTGCTGTTTTGGCCTTGTGTCTTGGCATGGTAATCAATGCATCATCCTCGCGCAGTCTGGATATTGGTGCGCTGGAAAGCCTCAGCCGTAATGCTGCTTTTGATCAATTCGTGGAAGACCTGTGGCCACAGGCGCGTCGAAATGGTGTTTCGCGAAAGCTCTATCAGGCAGCTTTTGCCGGTGTGACACCAGACCCGCGTATTTATGATCAGCAATCATCGCAAGCGGAGTTTGTCACTCCAATTTGGGTATATATCGAAAAACGTGTGTCGGCAGATCGCATTTCACGCGGCAAGGCCAAAGTATCAGAAAATGCCCGCGCACTCAAAGAGGTGGAGCAGCGGTTCGATGTTGACGGTCACGTGGTGGCAGCTATCTGGGGCATGGAAACCAATTATGGCAGCTACACCGGCAATATGAGCATAGTGCGTTCACTCGCCACGATGGCTTTTACTGGCGGGCGCAAGGACTATGGCCGCAAACAATTATTGGGTGCACTGGACATTCTTCAATCAGGTGATATCGCGCTGAATGAGTTCAAGGGGTCATGGGCTGGTGCGATGGGCCACACGCAATTTATACCGTTGACGTATAACGCATATGCCGTGGACATGACGGGTGATGGTAAACGAGATATCTGGAACTCCATTCCTGATGCGCTTGCTTCAACGGCCAATTACCTGAAAAAGCGCGGTTGGAAGAAAGGCATTCCATGGGGCTGGGAAGTAACCCTTCCGTCTCGCTTCAACTATCGCATGGCAGGCAAGGACGGTATGAGAAGTGTTGCTGATTGGGCAAAACTCGGTGTGCGACCTGCTGATAGGGGTAATTTTGGCGTTGCTGGTGCCCAGGCAAGATTGCTTCTGCCGGTTGGCAGACATGGTCCTGCATTTCTGGTGACGGACAATTTCGATGCGATCCTTGCGTATAACAGGTCCAACTCTTACGCGCTGGCCGTTGCTCATCTGGCTGACAGGTTGCGTGGAAAAGGTCCGTTTGTGGCGCAATGGCCCCGCGACATGAAGTTGTTGACGCATTCTGACAACAAGGAATTGCAAAGACTTCTCAGTGAACGCGGCTTTGACACCGGTGGCACGACCGGCAATATCGGGCCACGCACGAGAAGTGCCATCAGCAGGTATCAGCACCGCATTGGTGAAACACCGGATGGCTATGCTGATGCAAGATTGCTTGAGCGTTTGCGTAGGGGGCTGTAGGTTCATTTACCATGAACCTGTATCAAAGATCATTATCGGCCTTGCTTGCCCTTGTATTGGGAACGGCCTTGGTTCCTGTGACCATTCGTGCGCAAGATGCCACCAGCGCAACAGATACCAGTGCCGTGCCGACTCCACAATCTGCCGGGCAATCGAGTTATCTGAAGTTCCGCAAGCAGGTCTATGACATCGTTATCCTTGGTGACGTATTGGGCACCGGCCTTTGGGCCGGTATGAACCGCATCGTGGAGGAAGAAGACCGCATTACCGTGACGGGGCGCATTCAGGAAAGCTCAAGCCTTGCCAGACCGAAACTTTATAATTGGCCGGACGCGACCACAAAACTGCTGGATAGTCGATCGTTTGATATTGCTGCTGTCATGTTGGGTGCCAACGATTTCAGGGATATTCAAGATGGGGACAATCCCATCAAGTTTGGCAGCGATGAATGGAAAACCGCATATACAGCTCAAATAAAAACCTTGCTTGACACTTTGAAGAGCCGAGGTGTCGCGGTGTACTGGTTTGGTGTACCGCCAATGGGGCGACCAGAATATGATCAGGCGATGCAGTTTGTCGGTGATATTGAACGCCAGGTCATGGCTGATGAAGGTGTCAGGTTTATTGATTTGCGGTTACTGCTTTCAAGCCCCGACGGGACTTATACCGATAGTGGGGATGATGGTTCAGGTGAGACAGTACGTCTCCGCTCCCGTGATGGTGTCAAGTTCATCACGCGTGGAAATGACAGACTGGCGGCTGAGCTGATGAAGCTGGTGCGGGCAGACATATCGGTAGCAGATGGCGCCCCAGTTGATCGTGCCATCACAGAGCCACTGGTGCGTGCCATACCGCTCACTCCTGAACAGCTTGCGGCCTTGCCATCATTTGCTGCGCAACGTGCAGATGGTCTTGATGTGAACCCATTGGATCCGTCAAGCCTGCCAGGTCCTGACTATGTTGAAATTGCTCGCATTGCCAGTAGAGATGACAAAAGCAAGGTCTCTGGCGAGGAACAGTTAAATGCACTGGCCCGGAATACACCGCCTGACAGCGCTGCCCGACGGTTGTTTCTTGAAGGTATTTGGCCTGACGCACCATCACAACGGTATGATGCTTTCAAGCCAATACCGGCGAATGAGTAGCCAGTGCATCAGTATGGAAGCGCTGAGGATCCCATCAGGAATTCGTCAATAGCACGTGCGGCCTGTCTGCCTTCGCGAATGGCCCATACTACAAGCGACTGCCCCCGGCGCATGTCACCAGCAGAAAACACTTTCCAGCGATTGGTCTTGTAGGCAAGCGTATCCGCCTTGACATTACCCCTGGCATCAAGCCCCACCGATAATTCCTTCAACATGCCTTCGTGAACCGGATTGACGAAACCCATCGCCAGCAACACCAGGTCCGCTGGCAATTCAAACTCACTGCCTGGCTTTGGTTTCATCTGGCCATCAACATGCACACCATGCAGTTTCTTGACCTTGCCGTCTTCACCTGAGAAGTGCGTGGTCATGACAGCAAACTCGCGGTCAGCACCTTCTGCCTGTGAGGACGACGTACGCATCTTCAAGGGCCAGTGCGGCCAGCTCAAAGCCTTGTTTTCCTTTTCCGGCGGTGTTGGCATGATTTCCAGCTGGGTAACCGAAAGTGCCCCTTGCCTGAAGGATGTGCCAATACAGTCAGAGCCGGTATCGCCACCACCGATCACAACGACATGTTTGCCTTTGGCAAGTAGCGGTATGACACCACCAAGGTCTTCACGGCCAATGCGCTTGTTTTGTTGGCGCAGAAAATCCATTGCGAAATGCACGCCATCCAGTTCACGACCTGGTACGAGAAGGTCACGGGGTTGTTCCGAACCGCCCGCAAGCAGGACGGCGTCATGGCTACGCTCCAGTTCGGCGACATCCATATCCACTCCGATATGGCGCTGACAATGGAAGGTAACACCTTCGGACTTCATCTGATCCGTTCTGCGGTCAATCAGCGTTTTGGCCATCTTGAAATCTGGAATGCCATAACGAAGCAATCCACCTGGCTTTGCCTGCTTCTCATAAACGTGGACATCGTGCCCGGCGCGGGCGAGCTGCTGTGCTGCGGCAAGTCCGGCAGGACCTGAGCCAACAATAGCAACTTTCTTGCCTGTCCGGACTTCTGGAATGTCTGGTACAATCCACCCTTCTTCCCATGCCCGGTCTACGATTGCGCATTCAATGGTCTTGATGGCGACGGGGTTGTCGTCGATGTTCAAGGTACATGATGCTTCGCAAGGTGCTGGGCAAATACGACCAGTGAATTCCGGAAAATTGTTGGTTGAATGCAGATTGCGTGATGCCTCCTGCCAATCTTCGTTATAAACAAGATCGTTCCAGTCAGGGATCTGGTTCATGACTGGACAGCCATTGTGGCAATAGGGAATACCGCAATCCATGCAGCGAGCTGCCTGGGTTTTGGTTTCAGCATCGCTGAGCGGAATGACGAATTCATCAAAATTTGTCACGCGCTCGGCAACAGGTTTATATTGCCGATCCTGCCGGGCAAACTCCTTGAAACCGGTTATTTTACCCATGTCACTTGCCCTCCCTTACGCCGATCAGCATTTCACCCGTTGCTTCTTGTGCTTCCATTTCTTTCAAGGCGCGACGGTAATCTACCGGCATTACCTTGACGAACTTCGGTAGCCAGGTTTTCCAGTTGTCTAGAATCTCGCGAGCACGACCAGAGTTGGTATAGCGAGCATGGTTATTGATCAGCTGGAACAAGCGTTCTGCATCATGGCTGGTCATGTCACCTTGCACATCTACAAGACCATGACTTTCAAGATCACCAGACTGATTGGCCAGACGCTGTGAAAGCTCTTCTTCTTCAGGTACAGGCTCCAGATCAACCATGGCCAGATTGCAGCGTTGGCGGAAATCACCCGCTTCATCAAGTACATACGCTATGCCACCGGACATGCCAGCCGCGAAGTTGCGCCCGGTTTGCCCAAGTACGACAACGATACCGCCTGTCATATATTCACAGCCGTGATCACCCGTGCCTTCAACAACTGCAATGGCACCAGAATTTCGCACCGCAAAGCGTTCGCCAGCGACACCATGGAGATAGCACTCACCCGAGATCGCACCATAAAGAACGGTGTTGCCAACGATGATGGAGTTTTCAGGCACAATGGCAGCGTTTTCGGGTGGCCTAACTACAATGCGCCCACCTGAAAGTCCCTTGGCAACATAGTCATTACCTTCACCAATCAAGTCGAGTGTCACGCCCTTGGATACAAATGCGCCGAAGCTTTGACCAGCTGTACCTCTCAAGGTGATGGAAATCGTGTCGTCGGGCAAACCGGCATGACCATAACGGCGAGCAATCTCACCAGACAGCATGGCACCTGTAGAACGGTCCACATTGCGGATTGGCAGGTTTATGGTCACTGATTTCCTATTCTCCAGTGCAGGAGCTGCCTGTTTGATAAGCTCACGGTCCAGTACCGTTTCCAGGTGATGATCCTGCTTGTCGACGTGACGGATCGGAACATCCTTCGACACCTTTGGCATCATGAACATTTTGGAGAAATCAAGTCCGCGTGCCTTCCAGTGCTCTATCGCCTGATCCTTATCAAGGAAGTCTGTGCGGCCAACCATATCCTCCAGCTTGCGAAAGCCCATTGACGCCATCAATTCGCGGACTTCTTCAGCGACGAAGAAGAAGTAATTGATCACGTGTTCAGGCTTTCCGGTGAAGCGTTTGCGCAATTCAGGATCTTGCGTGGCGACTCCGACCGGGCAAGTGTTCAAATGACATTTGCGCATCATTATGCAACCTGCAGCAATCAGGGGTGCAGTCGCAAAGCCGAATTCATCTGCTCCCAACAACGCTCCGACAATCACATCACGGCCGGTGCGCAATCCACCATCGACCTGCACGGCTATACGGCCACGCAATTCATTGAGCACAAGTGTTTGTTGTGTCTCGGCAAGGCCAATTTCCCATGGTGAGCCTGCATGCTTGATGGAGGTCAGCGGTGATGCTCCGGTACCACCTTCAAACCCTGAGATGGTGACATGGTCGGCACGTGCCTTGGAAACACCGGCTGCAACTGTACCTACGCCGACTTCTGAAACCAGCTTGACCGAGATATCAGCCTTCGAGTTGGTATTTTTCAGGTCATAGATCAGCTGCGCCAGATCTTCGATTGAGTAGATGTCATGGTGCGGTGGTGGAGAGATCAGGCCAACACCGGGGGTCGAATAGCGAACCGCAGCAATCGTCTTGTCAACCTTGTGACCTGGCAGTTGGCCGCCTTCACCGGGCTTTGCACCTTGCGCCATCTTGATCTGGATCATGTCTGCATTGACAAGATATTCGGTGGTCACGCCGAACCTGCCTGATGCTACCTGCTTGATGGCGGAGCGCATCGAGTCACCGTTTGCCATTGGTTTGAAGCGGTCTGCTTCTTCACCACCTTCGCCTGTATTGGATTTGCCACCAATGCGGTTCATGGCCATGGCAAGCGTTGTATGGGCTTCGCGGCTGATGGAGCCAAATGACATGGCTCCGGTTGCAAAGCGCTTGACGATTTCTGATGCGGGCTCAACTTCATCCAGGGGTACGGGTGTGCGGCCCATCTCTGCTGCCGGACGCAGCCGGAATAGCCCACGCATTGTCATCAGTTGCTTGGACTGATCATTGATCTTTTGTGCATAGGCGCGATACTTCTCAGGAATGTCTCCGCGCACCGCGTGTTGCAGGTCGGCAACCACTTCGGGTCCCCATACATGGCTTTCTCCGCGGAAACGGAACGCGTACTCTCCGCCCACATCCAGTGCATTGCGATAGATCGGAGCATCAGAAAATGCCAGGCGGTGCCGCTCGACAGTTTCAATAGCGATCTCGCCCAAACCCACACCTTCGATTTGGGTGGATGTGCCTGTGAAATAACGATCAACGAACGATTGCTTGAGGCCAACTGCGTCAAAAATCTGGGCGCCGCAATAAGACTGGTATGTTGAAATGCCCATCTTTGACATGACCTTCAACAAACCCTTGTTGATCGCCTTGGAGAAGCGTTTGGCAGCTTCTTCGGAACTGACTTCTTCAGCCAGTTTGGGCAGCATGTCCTGAATTGTTTCAAAAGCAAGCCATGGATTGATCGCTTCAGCACCGAAACCAGCAAGCGTTGCAAACTGGTGTACTTCACGCGCTTCACCTGTTTCCACAACAAGGCCGACAGATGTGCGCAAACCCTTTCGGATCAAGTGATGATGCACAGCCGATGTTGCCAGCAATGAAGGGATCGGTATCTGGTCCTGCGAAACGGATCTGTCAGACAGAATGATGATGTTGTGACCTTCGTGAACCGAACTTTCTGCGCGTGCACACAAATGTTCCAGCGCTTCTTCCATGCCATTGGCACCGTTGGACGCGGGGTAAGTGATATCGAGCGTCATGGTCAGGAAGTCGTTGTCCTTGATGCCACCAATCGCCCTGATTTTTTCCAGATCTTCGTTGGTCAAAATGGGTTGAGGCACTTCCAGGCGCTTCTGCCGCGAGGTGCCAGCAAGGTCGAGCAGGTTTGGACGAGGTCCGATAAATGAGACCAGCGACATCACCAGCTCTTCCCGTATCGGGTCAATCGGCGGGTTGGTTACTTGCGCAAAGAGCTGCTTGAAGTAGGTGTGAAGAAGTTTCGGCCGCGAGGACAGGGCGGAAATCGGTGTGTCCGTCCCCATTGAGCCTATGGCTTCCTGTCCGGTTTGCGCCATGGGGGTAAGCAGGAACTTGAGATCCTCCTGGGTATATCCAAAAGCCTGCTGGCGATCGATCAAGGCCACATTTGTCCTGGCGCTTGAGGCCTTTACGGTCGGCATGTCCTTGAGCAGGACCTGGGTCCGGTCAAGCCATTCACGGTACGGGTATCTGGTTGAAAGGTTTTCCTTGAGTTCTTCATCGGAAATGATGCGTTTTTCTTCAAGGTCAATGAGCAGCATTTTTCCGGGTTGCAACCGCCACTTGGTGGTGATGGATTCTTCGGCGAAGTCCAGCACGCCCATTTCTGAGGCCAGCAAAACGAAGCCATCAATCGTGACCAGATATCGTGCTGGGCGCAGGCCGTTGCGATCCAGCGTGGCACCAATTTGGCGACCGTTGGTAAAGGCTATTGCTGCCGGGCCATCCCATGGCTCCATGAGAGCAGCATGATATTCGTAAAACGCGCGCCGGTTTTCATTCATCAGTGGATTGCCCGCCCATGCTTCCGGGATGAGCATCATCATGGCATGTGAGAGCGGATAACCTGCGAACTGCAACAACTCCAGCGCATTGTCGAAACATGCAGAGTCCGACTGGCCTTCATAGGAAATGGGCCACAGTTTTTCCATGTCAGCCCCAAACAGGTCAGAGCTCATTGTGGCATAGCGCGCTGCCATCCAGTTGTAGTTGCCGCGAAGCGTGTTGATCTCGCCATTGTGACAGATCATGCGATATGGGTGAGCCAGCGGCCAGGATGGAAATGTGTTGGTGGAAAAGCGTTGGTGAACTAACGCCAGTGCAGATGTCACCTGCGGGTTTTTCAGGTCTGTGTAATAGTCCCCCAGATTGATGCCAAGCACCAGTCCCTTGTAGACGATCGTATCGGGTGACATCGAAACCACATAGTAGCCGGACGAGTCTGTGTCAGTGATTGAAGTGACGCGATTGGAGACGACCTTTCGCATTACAAACAGCTTGCGGGCAAAAGCCAAAGGATCCGTGTCCTTGAAATTCGGGCCACGAGCCACGAAGACCTGACGGTGGAAAGGCTCGGTTGGCAGAACAGATTTTCCAAGCACTGCAGGATTGACCGGCACATCGCGCCAGCCAAGGACTTCCAGGTTCTCCTGCAATGCTGCTTTGGCAAATATCTGCTCTATGCGTTCGCGCACTTGTGGGTCGCGGGGCAAAAACACAAAGCCAACACCATAATCACCTGCTGAGGGCAGCTTGAAGCCAAGGCGCTTGGCCTCTGCAGAAAAAAATTCATGGGGTATTTGAATAAGCACGCCCGCGCCGTCACCGGCCTTTGGGTCAGCTCCGACCGCGCCACGATGTTCCAGATTCTCCAGAATGCGCAGGCCGTCTGCCACAACGCGATGGCTTTTTTCATTGTTGATGTTGGCAATCATGCCAACGCCACAGGCGTCATGTTCATTGGCCGGGTCATAAAGACCGGTTTTTGCAGGCAGGCCAGCCTGTATCATAGCCTTTGTGCGTGCAGAAACTTTGTCATTCATATCGGCGATCCTTGCCTGTTGCTGCGTAAAAGCCTGAGCTCTTACGTATATCATCAATACTTGGCTGGAAGGTCAGATAACAGATGCTGGAGCAATTTCTGCGATAAGGGTTTTGGCTATTTGCCTGAATTCGCCGAGTCTCGTTCCGAACGTCGTTTCCTGCACTTCCCGTTTATCTGGGAAATCTGCTCGGGCGACATTCTAGATACGTTTGAGCGTCGTGAGTTTTCCCTTGGTCAGGCAGACCGTGCCTTTAGTTTTCTGTTTTTTTATCGTCGACATCGTGCTTTTGCCCGATAATGAGTGGTCTGCCATATTTAGGTCAGTGATACTGACTTAAACTGAAATTGTTGTGCCAGAAATATGACCAATATGCAAGCGCTCTTGGTGCCAGCGCTTTGGATAAATTTATATGTCGTTGTTCGCCCAGATGACAAGGTGTGCTAGATTACTTTTATGAAATTGAAACGACCATTTATGAGCCAGGAGCCAGGACGTAATGAACTTTGCCAGTGACAATGTGTATGGCGTTTCTGCCGAGATCATGCAGGCTATCCTTGCTGCCAATTCTGGAACACAAAGCTCCTATGCGAGCGATGAGTACACACTTGAAGCGCAGCGAAGGCTCGCTTCGGTTTTTGAGTGTGAGCTTGATGCCTTCCTGGTAACAACCGGCACTGCAGCCAACAGTCTGTGTCTGTCTGCAATGGTTCCTGCCTATGGTGCCGTGCTCTGCCATGGCGAGGCGCATATTCTGGTTGATGAGTGTGGCGCACCGGAGCTTTTTACCGGTGGAGCAAAGCTGATCGGCATTCATGACAAGGGTGGCAAGCTGACACCTGCCAGCATTGAAAAGACACTGAACGGTTTTATTCGCGGTGAACACGATCCAAAACCATGTGCAATTTCCATCACACAAGCCTCAGAGCTTGGCACGGTTTATTCACTTGAGGAGATTGCAGCCATCAGCAAATTGGCCAGGGAGCGTGGTTTGCGGCTGCATATGGATGGGGCAAGATTTACAAACGCATTGCTTTCGCTTGGCTGCACACCAGCTGAAATGAGCTGGAAGGCTGGTGTTGATGCACTGTCGTTTGGAGCAACCAAGAACGGTGCCATGATGTTGGAAGCCGTTATCTTTTTTGATCGAACCCTTGCGGTGGATTTCTCCTATCGACGCATGAGGGCAGCGCAACTTCTATCGAAGGGGCGTTATCTGGGTGCGCAAATGAATGCCTATCTCGAAAATGACTTATGGTTGTCTAATGCCCGCCATGCCAATGAGATTGCGGCCTACCTCAGCGATCAATTTGCCTCAACCAGGAAAGTTCGTTTGCCTTTGCCAACACAGGCCAACGAAGTATTCCCCATCATGAAGCGTGGTTTGCATGACCATCTGCAGGCCGCTGGAGCTGTATTTCATGAGTGGCCGGGCTCTGGCCCTGGCACCGATGAAATTGCTGATGATGAGGTGTTTGTGCGTTTTGTGTGCTCGTATCTCACAACAAAGGCCAGCTGCGACGCGCTGATTAGTGAGGTTATGAAATGGAACGGATAGCCTTCCAGATTGTTACGTCCTGGACCGCTTCAACTCAATAGCGTCATCAGATAAAAAATGAGGCGTCAGGCGTAGCGCCTGACACCTTGTATTTTTCCGCTCTGCCTGATTTTCAGGCGGCCTTTTCTTCAATTAGCCTGGCTTTGGTTTTCGCACCTTTGATTGCAATTGTGCGGGGCTTCATGGCTTCAGGTATCTCGCGCTTGAGATCAACATGGAGCAGGCCATTTTCAATTTCAGCGCCAGTCACTTCCACATGATCGGCCAACTGGAAGCGCCGTTCAAAACTGCGTGCCGCGATTCCCTGATGCAGGTATTCAGGCTTTTCTGCGGTTTCAGATTTCTTCCCGGTGATTGTCAGGCCGTTGCTTTTCACCTCGATTTCCAGCTCGTCAACGGAAAATCCGGCAACAGCCATGGTGATGCGGTAGGTGTCATCTCCTGTACGCTCAATATTGTAAGGAGGGTAAGCTGGAGTATCGAAGTTGTTTTGTTCGTTCAGCATCTGTGCGAGACGGTCAAAACCAACGCCTGTGCGGTAAAGGGGTGTCAGATCAAACATGGTGTCATCCTTTCAATAAGCAATGTCTTTGGTCCTTCCCGATTTCGGGCAAGGAGAAGCGTAGTTGTCATGGATCCGGTTTCGGCATCCACAGAGCTTATTTAAGATAGCGAACGTGTGTTTCAAGAGGCTGGAGCAATGTCTTGCCGTTATGAGGTGCTTGGTTTAACCAGTAGGCTTGAAATGGGTGTGGCAGGAACTGGCTTTAGCATGCGTGAAGGTTTTGTGTTGGTTGCCGGCAATCCTGTGCCAACCAATGCCAAATGCGATTATCTGGAAATTTCACCAAAAGTGAAATTGCGGTTCGGGCTTTTTCCTGCGGAAGGGCCTACGCGCGGCACTGTTTGTTTTCTGCAAGGACGTGGCGAGTGCATTGAACGCAATTTTGAAACAATCAGGGATCTGACCAATCGAGGGTTCAAGGTTGCTACACTCGACTGGCGCGGGCAGGGTGGTTCACCTGAGGCAGCTGATGGTCTGCGACATGGTCATGTTGGCGATTTTTCCGAGTATGTAAGTGATTTTGAACGGTTCATGCAGGAAGTTGTGCTGCCAGATTGTCCGCCACCCTACTTATTGCTGGGAAATTCCATGGGCGGCCATATAGGGCTGCGCGCGATCGCAAAACATGCGTGGTTTGAAGCCGCCGTTATGGTGTCTCCGTTCATTGATATTCCCCCTGCAAAATTGCCGAGATGGTTCAGAATTATTGTGGTCAAGGCAATGACCTGGCTTTGTCTTGGCAAGATGAAGGTGCCGTTGTTCCCATCTCGTCTGGCTACAGCTGATGATTTTGGCAGTAACAGGCTCACATCCGACAAGGCCCGTTTCATGCGCAATGTTCGCCTATGGCAGGAAGCTCCCGGGCTGTCCGCTATCGCACCAACGGTTGGATGGTCAAATGCTGCATTCAAGGCATGCCGGAAATTACAGGCGTTGGATGACACAACGCCTTTACGCTGTCCGGCTCTTTTGGTTATTGCAGGACTCGACAGCATTGTTTCCAACGAGGCGACCCAGCAGTTTGCGCGCTATGTCCCCGGTTCAGCGACCGTGATGATCAATGGGGCAATGCACGATATATTGTGTGAACGAGATACGTATCGTGATCAGTTTTTTGCCGCTTTTGACGGATTTGTCGCCGATCGTGTGCGACAGGTCTGAGCGGGTTTTCATTTCAGCAGTTGCATTGCCTGTTGATGCAGGTCTGCATTGGCGGAAACCAGAATATCGCCCCCATTCGCAGCATTACCGCCATCCCATGTGGTTACAATGCCACCTGCACCTTGAACGATCGGCATGAGTGCTGCGATATCATAACATTGAAGACCTGTGTCCAGGCTAATGCCCAACTGGCCAGCTGCGACCATGCAGTGAAAATACGCATCTGCATCAAATCGTATGTGGCGTACTGCCTGTGTCAGGTTTTCCAGTCTTTGGTGATGACCATGGCGAATAAACAGGTGCTGCGCGGTTGTACCTGCCAAAACCTCAGCCAGACTGGACCGACTGGTGCAGGTGAGAGGTTGACGCTTGTCATTGTGCAACAGAAACGATCCGGCAGTCGTTCCTGCAAAGATTTCACCTGTGAAAGGTTGGCAGGCGACACCCGCAACAGGCTCGCCCTTGTAGCAAAGTGCTATAAGCGTCATCCAGGTTGGGGTGCCCGATATGAAGCTGCGCGTGCCGTCTATCGGATCCAGTATCCAGTTGAAATCGCTATCTGATTTCTTGATGCCGTGTTCTTCGCCAATGATGCCATGATCAGGATATTTCTGTTCAATGAGCGTGCGGATAGCTGTTTCAGCATCACGGTCAGCCTCTGTGACAGGATCAAAGCCGCTTTGAAGCTTGTTGTCGATTTCCAATCCATTGCGAAAAGCGGGCAGGATAACCTGACCAGCTGCCTGCGCCAGTTCGATTGCAAATTCCAGATGCTCAGCATATGGCGATATTGACTCATGTTTGTGGTCTGTCATGGCTATGCTACATCCAGGTTATGCTGCAAGTGCACAATAATCAGTTCAGTGATGAAAATTCTGACATGTGATTTATGCAATTCAGCAATGCAATTTATGATACTCGCTGCGAGAATTTGACTGATTATTTTATAAAAGCAATATTTTTCAGACCCTTACGTGTTTATTGTGGACGTTTCGGATTGATGACTGTCAAAAAAAAGATTTGGGCACTGCCTTGAAACTGTCACTGTGCAGTGCAATATAAGCCATGACGAAACGAGATCCTTCTTGGTTCGTTTGCCCTTTTAGGGCGTTTCCTCCCTAGACTTGGGCCGCCGTTTCTTTTGAACCGTGCGGCCCTTTTTTATATCAAGTCTCAAGTCAGCCGTTTTTTGCCCACATCCGCAATTTGCAGCGACATCAAATGATAGCGCTGTCTGTCTTCAAAGC
Organism: Anderseniella sp.; assembly: GCA_049679775.1. Lineage (GTDB taxonomy): Bacteria > Pseudomonadota > Alphaproteobacteria > Rhizobiales > Aestuariivirgaceae > Anderseniella. Next base: position 6,544 of record JBAUGO010000200.1, on the reverse strand, counting down.
CATTACGCAAATAAAGTGCCTTTGCGGTTTCATTGTCTCTTTCGACCTCCAAATGCAAGGCACATAAACCATAATCGCTTGCCCATCCACAAACTGCTTCAAGTGCGCTTGATCCGACGCCGCGCCCGCGACAGCTTTCAATAACGAAAAGTTCGTCTATATAGGCATCGCGACCCCCAAATTCGATAGAAAACCCAAACGCCAGGATAACGTATCCCGTCAGTTGACCTTCGTCGTTTTTGATCAAGAGAATGCGGCCCTGTTCTGGCTTTGAAATCAGGTCAGCGATTGCAGCACATCTGGCATCTTCGCGCATGGAAACACTTTCATGCTCATGAAGTGCCTTGATCATGGTGGATATCGCTGCCACATCATCAGATGAGGCTTTGACCAGGTGAACCGGATTAGCAGTGGTTTTGCACATTGATCGTTATTCAGCTGCGATGCGTCGGGGTGGCATATTTTCCCTGGACTGAGCGATTAGTCTCGATGTGACGGCCAGCAGAATTGTCTGAACCTGAGAAAAACCTCTTTTTTTGGTTTGGTTTGCCTCGTTCATGTACAGGCCGCGATTGATCTCGATTTGTATGGCATGCACTTGCTGGCGTGGGCGGCCATATTTTTCCGTAATGAAACCACCTGCATATGGCTTGTTTCTTGAAACTTTCAAACCGTGGGCGCGAAGTTGTTCTTCAAGTAGTTTGACAATCCAGGGTGCACAACTGGTGCCATGGCGATCTCCCAGCACGATATCAGGACGGCCGGATCCTGAAAGGCCCGCTATGGAAGGCATGGAATGACAGTCTACCAGGATTGCCGTCTGAAATTGCTGGAATGTGTCTGCCATGAGGGCACGTAGAGCGTCATGGTAGGGAATATAGTAGTTATGGATTCGATTTTCAGCATCAGCCCAGCTGAGCTTTTTATTATAGATGGTTTCACTCTCGCTTACGATGCGAGGTATTGTACCAAGTCCGCCAGCGACGCGCACCGATGTTGTGTTTACGTGGGCGGGTAAGACGTCTTCGAACATGGTCGGGTCCAGTTCGTACGGTTCCCTGTTGAGATCCAGCCATGCCCTTGGAAAAGTTGCCTTCATCAAGGGCGCTCCAAGTGCGGGAGCAATCTGAAACAGCTCATCAACAAAACAATCCTCAGACTGCCTGAGGTTGTTTAGGTCAAGTCGGGACTGAGCCTGAAAAGTATCGCTGTAATTGTTGCCTGAATGAGGCGAGTTGAAAACAACAGGTGCTGTTTGAAGCTCTGGAGCATCAATTATAAAACCAGTGTGATTTTCAACTTTTGTGCGATGAGGGGACATAAGCTCTTTGATGAATTGCTGGTATTGAGAAAATCAGGGCTGGTCAAGTCGTATTCAGATGCTTGATAATAAGGCCAGAACATCAAGCGTACGTCAACGTTGGGTATACGTTTGAGGCAGATTTTCTGGCAGAGGAGTTTGACTTTGCGCTTAATTTCCCGGTTGAACCTATTGTAAATACTTGTCACATTAACTCTCTTCACATCAGGTTTACTCTTTGCCAATATAGTCAGGCTAGGGAGATGGGCGGCTTGATCTGTCGTACTCATAAATTTGGTTGAGAGGCTGGTAACGTCAATGGCGCGAATTCTGCTTGCTGAAGATGACAACGACATGCGGGTCTTCCTTGCTCGCGCGCTCGAACGTGCTGGTCATGAAGTGCATTCCTTTGGTGAAGGTGTCTCTGCTTTCGAGGAATTGAAGTCCCGTGAGGTTGACTTGCTTCTGACGGATATCGTCATGCCTGAAATGGATGGTATTGAGCTTGCCCGCAGGGCGGCGGAACTTGATCCGACATTGAAGATCATGTTCATTACAGGGTTTGCAGCGGTTGCGCTTCATCCAGATTCAGACGCTCCACGCGATGCCAAAATCCTGTCAAAGCCCTTTCATTTGCGCGACCTGGTCAGTGAAGTGGGCCGCATGATCGCCGCATGATGGTGTCCAGGGTTTCCGGGCCTTGCATGGTGGCTGCCAACCTTATATAGAAGCGCCACACATGGGGTAAATCCCGTGTCAGGCCATGGGCTGATTGATCAGCCATTTATGCGTCCGGGCGGTTAGCTCAGTGGTAGAGCACTACGTTGACATCGTAGGGGTCACAAGTTCGAACCTTGTACCGCCCACCATTATCCTCAAAGACATCTATCTGTTCACGCTCGCCTTGTCGAAGCCTGCGGTTTTCTGGTAGCCGCGCACAACTGCCTCAAGCTCTGTCATGGTTGCCACGTCTTCCAGTTTGTCAAAGCCATCGGGTGCGCGTGCGTTGACCAGATCAATGACGCGTTCGGGTCCGCCACCACGGTTTTGCCTGACGATTTCCGATGTGGCTGGCAGGCGTTCGGCTTCATAGGCTTTCAGCGCAAATTCGATATCGGTACTGTCTGCAAGTCTGTCTGCCAGGCAGCGCGCATCAAGGATGGCTTGTGATGCGCCATTGGAGCCAACAGGATACATCGGATGAGCGGCATCACCCATCATGGTGACACGTCCGAAGGTCCATTGATCCACCGGGTCACGGTCGCACATGGGGTATTCATAGAAAGTGCCACTGGCTTCTATCAGGGCCAATGGGTCCAGCACATCAAGGCTGAATGTGTCTTTGACGAATGGCAACAGCTCGCTCATGAGGCCTTCTCGGTTCCAGTCCTCACGACGGGGCATGGGCGTCGAGCCATCACCAAGTTTTGCTGCTACGGCCCAGTTCATCAAAACCCTGCCATCTTCGCGCTCATCATTGGCAATGGGGTAAAGCACCAGTTTTGCGTCCATGCCTCCCGCAATGACCATGGAACGACCTGTCAGGAAGGGAGCCCACAAGGTGGCCCCGCGCCACAACATGATACCGTTCCATTTGGGATCACCTTGATCAGGATAAAATTGTTTTCGAACCATTGAATGAATGCCGTCGGCGGCGATAATTGCGTCTCCTGTCACGTGAATTACTTCACCAGTGTTGCGGTTTTCAAACACGGCCGTGGCGGTTGTGGCGGTCTGGTTGATGCTGGTGCAGGTGTGCCCAGTCCTGATGGCATCAGCCCCCAAACGTTCGATGACGGCATCGCGCAATACCGATTGCAGGCGGCCGCGATGAATGGAAAATTGAGGCATATCGAGACCCGCATCGAGGCCACGCAACTCGCGCCAGATGGTCTGGCCCTGGCGGTTTTGATAGATCAATTCATGGGTGCGGATGGCGACCTTGTCGAGTGCCGGTAACAGGCCAATACCTGCCAGTTCCTTGATGGCATGAGGCAAGGTGTTGATGCCGACGCCAAGTTCGCGAATTTCGTTTGAGCGTTCGTAATCCTCGGCCTTGATACCGCGGTCATGCAGCATGAGAGCTGCTGCCAGTCCGCCAATTCCGCCACCGACAATGATGATTTTCAAAATGGTCTGCTCCTCATGAAAAACCCGCCTTCAAGTTTGCTTGAAGACGGGTTTCAAAGTCCAGAGGTGAACTCTGGTTATTTCATCGGGCAATCCTTGGCGTGATCGTCGCCGGTCATTTCATAGACCGTGGCTTCGGTCTTGAAAGTCCATTGCCCGTCATCACCAACAACGACCTTGCGCAGGTAATAATTCTGCACGGGGAAGTGGTTGTTGCCATAGGTGTATTTGCCGCGAACGGAGTCGTAATTGGCTTTCTTCAAGGCAGCGCGGAACGCGTCCTTGTCTTCGACCTTGCCGCCTGTTTCAACAACTGCCGAGTTGATCAGGTTGATCGCATCATAGGCTTGTGCTGCGTAGAAACTGGGGTAACGCTGGTGTTTGGCGCGATATTGCGACACAAACTTCTTGTTGGCCTCATTGTCGAGGTCAGGGCTCCACTGCATGGTATCCAGCGCGTCAACAACGCCTTCCATATTTGCAGCCTGGAGTTTTGGCAAGGACAGACCATCAATGGTGAACACGTTGTAGAACTGCATCTTGCCGACAAGTCCGGCCTGGCCGAACTGTTTCAGGAAGGCACCACCTGCCTTGCCCGGATAGAACACGAACATGGCTTCAGCACCTGACGCCTTGGCCTTTGCAAGCTCGGCAGAAAAATCAAGCTGTGCTTCCTTGCCCCATTTGGTGAAGTCTTCGCCCTTGACTTCTCCCTTGAATGAACTTTTCACGCCAGCGACCATATCCTTGCCGGCAGCGTAGTTGGGAGCCATCACATAAACCGATTTGACGCCGCGCTGGTTCAACACTTCGCCCAAGGCTTTTGGTACCATGTCGTTCTGCCACGAGGTGGAGAAGAAATTCGGATCACATTCAGCACCTGCCACGTTTGATGTGCCGGCATTTGCACCGATCAGGAATTTGCCTGCGTCAAGGATTGGTTTTTTTACGGCAAGCAGAGTGTTCGACCAGATAATGCCGGTAACAATGTCCACATTATCCTGATCAACAAGCTTGTCGGCTTTTTGTTTGCCGATGTCCGGCTTGAAGCCGTCGTCCTCGGCGATGATCTCAACTGGCAGGCCACCCATCTTGCCGCCCAGATTTTCCATGGCGAGGTTGATTCCGTTCATTTGCTCTTCGCCAAGAACGGCTGCTGGAGTGGTCAGCGTGGTGATGACACCGATTTTGACCTTGTCGGCGGCGTTGGCAATGCTTGCTGCTGCGGTTGCAGACAGACCAAGTGCCAAGGCTCCTGCTATAATCTTGTGTAACATGTGATACTCAACTCCCTGTTATTCTGAGGCCATAATTGGCCACGTCCCGAATGTGCCTCTAAAGCAATGTTAGAGGCAGTGAACCTCTGTTTGCAATAGTCTCGGTGGGTGTTGGTTATTTTGGATTGTGGCAAGGCGGCCAGGGAGCAACGCCTTTGAAAAGGGAAAGGTTTCCCTATCGCTCTAAAATGCGACCAGGCAGCTGGTTTTAGTGAAGCAACCGCTCCATGGCGGACAGAACGCTGAGCATTTCTGTTGTGGATGGGCCGACACCGCTTTCATGGGATGTATAATATCCCGGGCAACGGTAGTTTTCCGGTATGTTTGTTTCAAGCGCGTCAGCTGTGCTGAGCGTTGAAGTTGTATGAGTGGTTATACGAGGCATGGCAGTCTTCACCAAGGTTATGTGTTGTCCAATAAGGCCACAGTATCCTTGAGAGCCTGAACGATATGTGAACCTCGTCACATGGCTGCATTCATGTTGCAAACACGGTGAAGGCATGGTTAACGCTCATGTTTAACGGCTGGTTGGCTGGATGCCATATAATGTGGCAAGGTGTACAAGGGCGAGCACGGCAATGAACGCCCCAATGAGCAAAAATGGTGTGGTTGGCCAGATTGATACATCAAATGATGTCTTCGGACGTGATTCTCGCCAGCACATAAGTACAATGAGGAACACACCAAAGCCAAAGACACCCCAGGTAATGGCAGTTTCGTAACTTGTTATGAAAGTCATTTTGCCCTTGTCGGAACAGTTGACACGGGCACACGCCGCCACTATGTTCCGCTTCAATTATTCCATGAGGCCGCGCTGGGTTCAATACGCTCGCGCGGCTTTGATTATGAGAGACCGGTCAGATGAAAATCCGCAACTCCTTGAAATCGCTTGCCAAGCGCCACCGCGCCAACCGAGTAGTACGTCGCCGTGGTCGGCTTTATGTTATCAACAAGGTCAACCCACGTTTCAAGGCACGTCAGGGCTGATCTGGCCTGATTTCGGCCAATACAACAAGATTTGAAGGCGCTGCAACGAGGTTTGCAGCGTTTTTGTTTGGCTTGTGCGATCTTGATGCTAGACTTTGCACCATGAAACACCTCATCGCCATATTGGGTCTGGTTAGCCTTATGGGTACATTGGGCAGTCCATCCCATGCTCAGGAGGCTGGCGAAGCCCACGGTAACCAGGGTTCCGGGCCGCACCTTTTCAAGGAAACCGATACGGCGGGATCTGCAGAGGTTCTTGACCGGTTGTTTGCCCAATTGCGCGAAGCAGGCGATGAAAATACGGCTGCAGTTCTGGAAAATGCCATCCAGACGCTGTGGCTTCGCTCAGGCAGCCCAACTGCTGATCTATTGATGAAGCAGGCCAGTGACGCCATGAACAAGAATAACTATGGCGCTGCACTCATCCTTCTTGACGCAATCGTGGAGTTGAACCCTGATTTTGCAGAAGGCTGGAACCGGCGAGCAACGCTGCATTTTCTGCGTCGCGATTTTGTGACATCGTTGAGTGATATTGATCGAGTACTCGAGCTGGAGCCACGCCACTACGGTGCGCTGTCAGGACTTGGTTCAATCCTGCAACAAAAAGGTGATGGAAGAAAGGCCCTTAAGGCTTTACGCCGTGCCAGGCAAATCAATCCGACGCTCAAAAACCTTGATGAACGTATCCGCGAACTTGAGCAGGAATTCGATCAGAAGATCTGATTGTTTGGCGGCTATTCTCACCCGTTATTCGACAATGATGACTTCGCCGGTAATTGCACCCTCAACTGACTTGGCATAGGCAAGCCCGACCCGGCGTGATGAGACCGGGTCATGACCGGGGAAATAG
>JBAUGO010000199.1:0-1568 GCA_049679775.1 Anderseniella sp. | reverse complement strand
ACTCCAGTACCAGTACCTTGTCGCCCTTGCTGAGTGTGTTTGTCAGGGCTGCTTCCCAGGCGCCATGACCGTTTGCTGCATAGATATATACCTTGCCCCTTGTGCGGAAAACCTTCTTCAGGTCCTTGAGGCAAGTGCGCGAGGCTTCTTCAGAGGCCCCGCCATATATGTCGATCGAGGCGTGGTGCAAGGCGTTCAGCACCTTGTCTGGCATGTTGGTTGGTCCGGGAATGGCCAGGTGGCGTTTACCGTTGGCAAGCGTCATGTTTTTGTGTCCATGGGTTTTAAACTCGAAGGCAACCACTGTCCCATTGCCATGTTGCGTTGGCAAGATGCACAATGGCACAACACACCTGCATTTCTCACAAAGCTGAAACGGCGCATGACCACACGATTTACAATATTACTGGCAGGCGACCTGACGATCACAGAACGATTGAAACGACAGGTTGCGGGTACGCGGGTGATCGCTGCAGATGGTGGCATGATCCACGCTGATGCGCTGGAGCTTACACCGGAATTATGGCTGGGTGATTTTGACTCTTCTGATCAAGAGCTGATGTCGCGCTATAATGATGTGCCGCGCCAGGAGTATCCGATCGACAAAGACGCAACAGACGGAGAGCTAGCAATTGATCAGGCGCTGTCGCTTGGTGCCACGGACCTGTTGCTTGCTGGCGGGCTTGGTGGACAGGCTGATCATGCCTTTGCCCACCTGATGTTGCTGATGCGATTGAAGGCGCGCGGTGTGTCGGTCATGTTGTCGAGCGGTCATGAGGAAGCCTGGCCGCTAGACGATGGCTCAGTGCACATTGATGCTCCCGCCGGATCGCGAATTTCCATTCTGCCGATCAGCGACCTGGAAGCGGTCAGCATTGAAGGTGTGCGCTGGCCGCTTGAGCGCAAGGACGTGATGCTTGGCTCCACACTAACCTTGTCCAACGAGGTTGAGCGCTCGCCCGTGCGCGTGTCACTGGTGTCTGGCAAGGCAATTGTGCTGGTCTATCCCACATGAACCGGTTCGACTGGCACTGCGATGAGATTACGCGGGCAACGCCCGTCACAACGTCTTATCGCAACACCCAAAACGTCCGGCGGTTTTTGAAGTCGCAGTGTGGTTCAAGGTTCAAGTTTGACCGCGCCTTCATGGCCTGGATTAAAAATGGTGAACCCAAAACCATGGGTCAGGTGGTTGATGAATGGCTCCGGCGACAAGGCTAACACCAGGCAATTGTGCTGGTCTACCCGGCATGACCGGTTCGATGAGTGTGCTGTAAAACTTGTGCGGCAGATGATGGCCTTGCAATTGTCGTTTATTTGTCTTTTTTGATCACTGGTACCTTCTTCAAAAGCTGGGAAATAATGTCATGGATTTTCAAATCTGGCTGGCGTTTGTCGCTGCCTCAATTGCTCTTTTATTGATACCAGGGCCAACGGTTCTGCTTGTGCTCAGCTATGCACTCAGCCAGGGGCAGCGGGTCGCCCTGGCAACTGTCGCGGGTGTGGCCCTTGGTGATTTCATTGCAATGTCGCTGTCTTTGGCCGGTTTGGGGGCTATGGTTCTGGCT
>JBAUGO010000198.1:0-9770 GCA_049679775.1 Anderseniella sp. | reverse complement strand
ATTTTTAGCTGGCCAGGGTCGGGAACGCTTTGTGCCTTATTGCGGCACAGCTGGCAATGAGTGCCTTGAAAAATGACAATTTAATCAAAGTCTCATTAACCAGTTGCGTGTCAGCTGGCGTGGCGATATAGAGGCGCTCACAGACTAAAGTATGATTGCTGCTTCGGGTGGCGTCGGCAAAAAACCTATTCAGTTAGAGGATTTAGGCTCATGGGTGAAAATAAGCCAATCTCACTTGCTAAATTGGAAAAAGAGCCGTTCATGAGTGACCGGCAGCAGGAATACTTCAGGGCAAAATTACTCGCCTGGAAGGAAGAAATCCTGCGAGAAAGCCGTGAAACGCTCCATAATCTTCAGCAGGAAAACCTGGTTTTGCCGGATGCTGCTGATCGTGCCTCAACTGAAACGGATCGTTCACTCGAGTTGCGCACCCGTGACCGCCAGCGCAAGCTGATTTCCAAAATAGAATCCGCCCTGAAGCGAATCGACGACGGCACATACGGTTACTGCGAAGAAACTGGAGAGCCTATTTCGCTGCGTCGGCTTGATGCACGCCCAATCGCAACATTATCCGTCGATGCGCAAGAGCGCCATGAGCGTCGCGAAAAAGTCTATCGTGACGATTGAGTTTCCTGGTTTATGAGCTGATTTGAGTATCGTCGCACTCAATCAAGTTCAGGATCACGCTCCACAGCTCGAAGATTTGGCGCACGCTCATTTGGTTTGGGCTCGCTAAATACAGGTGGACGTGGTGCGGGGCGAGACGTGATCGGGCGGATATTGTTTGGCTTGAAATCAGGCTCCAGGGAAACCGCTGGTTCTTGCGGCAGGAATTTCTCTGTGGCCGCGACAGCCTCTACAATCGAATTATCATACGGCTTTTTGACCATGCCAATGCCTTGTTCAATAACCAGGTCCTGATTGCCGCCGATCAGAACAAGATGTTCTACATCGTCACGGCGCACGATGACTAGAAACCTTGATTTATCGACCTCGTAATATTCGGAAATTCCCAACCTCGCGCCTCGTTTGGCGCGTACTTTGCCGCCAAAAGTGCGGATCATGAGCCAGGCAAACAGCATCAGGCCCAACAGGACGCCGCCAAGATAGATATAGTTCATATATGGTTCTATGAGTTCCATGAAATTTCCCGGCCCCTAAATTTTGTTCAATGTTCGAGTTTTCTTGCTGTGAAACAGGTGAGAACCCCATATGTCAAGCCTAACTCAACACTTCTTGCAATCTAAAGCCTGTTTAGGGCTGATCCGTGGCAGAATGTGCCTATACTGCAACTTGATTCGGGACGCGGTCCACCTGGCGATGTTTTGGGGCAAATGAACGATACAAAGGATACAAAGGCTTCTGGCCAGGGTACTGGAGAGAAACCCTTTCAGGGCAAGTCTGCGGATTTTGTCTCGGGAGCCAGGGACTTGCGTCCGGCGCAAACCGAAGGGCGTCCTGTCCTGAGCCTGTTGCTTGCCATTGCGTTGGCGGTGGTTGTGTATTTTGCAGTGCAGGGTATTGGTGTGATTGTGCCCAAGGTGGTCGTTGCGGCGCTTGCGATTTTGTCGTTGGCAGGTTTGCTTGGGCTGTTTGGAGCACTTGCCGGATTTGTACATTTCGGTCGCGCACCCCGACAGAAAGAGTTTTTTGACAGACTGTTCGATGCGGTAGGTGAGCCTTGCGTGGTATCTGATCCTCGCGGTGTGGTTGTCTACTCCAATGAGCCTTATCAAAGACTGGTTTCCCAGTCCGGCCAGACACGGTTGGTCAACCTTGAGACATTGTACTCAGGCTATCCTGATGTATCGGAGCGGGTCTACCGTCTTGCCCGTGCGGCTCGCGAAGGCACCGAAGCGTCAGAACAATTCAGATTATCAGCAGGTTCAGCCGCAGCTGGTGCACGCGAGGATCGCGCTGCCTGGCTCAAGCTGAAAGTACAGCCGCTCAAGCTGACGGCGGGTCAGACGTATTCGGTGTGGCGTGTCATTGATGAAACAGATGCGCGTGCTTCGCAGGAGGAAGCGTTCGAGAACCTGCAATACATCATCAATTATCTCGACCATGCGCCGGCCGGATTCTTCTCCACCACGTCTGAAGGTGTGATTGCTTATGTTAACGCAACGCTTGCAGGTTGGCTGGGGCTTGATCTTTTGCAAACCACCGATGGCAACCTGAAACTGGCTGATATCGTGACGGCCAAAGGTGCCAAACTGCTCAATGGTATTCAGGCTGAGGCGGGCAAACCCGTTACAGAAGTCTTTGATCTTGATCTTGCAACTCAAACTGGAGAATCAATCCCTGCTCGTGTTGTTCACAGGTGCGAGTTTGATGTGGATGGGAAGTTACAACCATCACGGACACTGGTGCTGGACCGCAGGGCGCACTTTACCCTCGAGAAAAATGCTGGCGAAGCGCAAGTGCAGATCACCAGGTTGTTTAATTCACTTCCAATAGGCATCGTTCAGATCAACGCTGAAGGCGTTGTTGAAACAATGAATGCAGCGTTTGTTGATCTTGCGGCAAAGGCAAAGCGCCGGGGCAAACTATCTGCCCTTGTCAGGGATGATGAGAGTGCAGCCCTTGAGCAATTGATCGCAGAGGCCTCAGCAGGAAAGTTGCCAACCGTACCATTAGATGTCCATTTCAAGGGCAAGGAAGAGCGCTCCGGGCAGCTTTATTTCGTTGCGGATGAAACCGGTGATAAAGGCGCGGTCATGGTTTTTGCCGTGGATACGACAAAGCACTCATCGCTTGAAGTGCAACTTGCCCAAAGTCAGAAAATGCAGGCTGTGGGTCAGCTTGCAGGTGGTGTGGCGCATGACTTCAATAACGTGCTGACTGCGATTATCGGCTTTTCCGATCTGTTGCTGGCGCGTCACAGGCCGACCGATCCTTCATTCGCTGACATCATGAATATCAAGCAAAATGCCAACAGGGCTGCAAATCTTGTACGGCAGCTTTTGGCATTTTCGCGGCGTCAGACATTGCGTCCGGAAGTCTTGTCTCTCACCGATGTCCTGTCCGACCTCGGCAACTTGCTCGGCAGGCTTTTGGGTGAAACTGTCGAGTTGAAGATTGTTCATGGTCGCGACCTGGCGCGCATCAAGGTTGATCACAACCAGTTTGAGCAGGTGGTTATCAATCTTTGCGTTAACGCACGAGATGCCATGCCTGATGGCGGGACGCTGACCTTAAGGAGCTACAATATTGATGCGGCAGAGGCTGCCAACGTCAATTCCAGCCTCATGCCGGCTGGTGATTATGTCGTTCTGGAAGTGACTGACACCGGGACAGGCATGTCGCAAGAAGTCCTGGACAAGATTTACGAACCCTTCTTCTCGACCAAGGAAGTTGGCAAGGGGACGGGTCTGGGATTATCAACTGTTTATGGCATCATCAAACAGACGGGCGGCTTTATCTTCTGTGACAGCGAGCAGGGCAAGGGAACAACTTTTTCGGTTTACCTGCCGCAGTACAAGGAAACCGAAGAAGAAATTGCCAAGCGCATTGCTGGTGATGTGGTTGCCGAACCCAAGGGCACAGACCTGACTGGCTCTGGCACCATCTTGCTGGTTGAGGATGAAGACGCAGTCAGGTCGTTCGCAAAGCGTGCGCTTGAATCGCGTGGATATACTGTCCTGGAAGCAGATTCGGGGCAGGTTGGTCTGGAAGTGCTTGAAGAATATGGCGAAGAACCAGACCTTATTGTTTCTGATGTAGTCATGCCGGAAATGGACGGGCCAAGCATGCTGCGCGAACTGCGCAAACGCGGCATCAAGACCAAGGTTGTATTTGTATCGGGCTACGCGGAAGATGCGTTTGAAAAGAATCTGGAAGGCCAGACAGATTTTGCATTCTTGCCCAAGCCGTTCACCCTCAAGCAATTGGCCGAAGCCGTAAAAGAGAATATGGGCTAGTGTTTGAAGTTGCTTAAAGCAGTTCGCGCCAGTCGTGATGACCGGCAGCCTTTAATGCTGCTATCCCTTCCAGCCTTGCCTTGCGGTCCTCGTCTTCGTCGTGTTGGTGTGGTGAGCTGAGAAATGTTTCTATGTTGTGATCATCAATCCCATGCTCGAGTGCGCCTGCAACGCACAGGGCCAGATACCAGTCAAATGGTAGCAGTGCGTTATTGTACCTGATTGGCAAGTAGGTTGTGCTGAGTACAGTTGCGCCAGATGATACTATCTGAACCTGAAAGCTGTCATCTCGGGTATAGCCAATGCCAAGGCCTTCGTACTTGTCGAGTATTGGCATTTCATCAAGCGCCATTTCATAGATTACGCCGGGCTGCTCAGCGCCTGCTTCGGGAAACAAGCCTGCCTTGCCGGAACCATCCGCCCCGGGTTTTGTGAAACGGACTTCCCAGTCTGATGCGTTAGCAACACCTTTGACGATAGCTGAAGGGCACCGAGCCAATAGGCGAGTGGTCAACAGGTTTGAACCATAGGCGAAATACAGGCACGTGCTCATAAGGGTCTTGCTGAAAATTCAATTCGCATGTCATGCTGCCAGTAAATTCGCATAAAAACAACAAGGATCAACGGGATGAATGTAGAGACTCTGCAAGGCCTTGCGCACCAGCTTGAGGAAGGAAAAACGACATCCCGAAACCTGACGGAGGCCTGTCTGACAAGAATTGAAGACACCTCTGGAGAAGGCGCAAAAACCTTTCTTATGGTTGATGGAGAAGGCGCGCTGGAGCACGCTGACTATGTGGACGCGTTGCGACGCAAGGGTAAGGCACCGTCTCCTTATGCGGGTATTCCTGTATCGATCAAAGACCTGTTCGATGTGGCTGGGCAGGTAACCGCAGCAGGCTCAACGATATTGCGTGATGCCGAGCCTGCAACCCAGGACGCGATGAGTGTTTCGCGTTTGCGTGCAGCAGGGTTTGTGTTCATGGGCCGTACCAACATGACCGAGTTTGCCTATTCCGGTGTTGGGTTAAACCCTCACTACGGTACGCCGAAATCTGTCTGGGATCGCAAGAATGGACGTATTCCAGGAGGTTCATCATCGGGTGCTGCTGTATCCGTGGCAGATGGCATGGCTTATATGGGGCTTGGCACTGACACCGGGGGCTCGTGTCGTGTACCAGCTGCATTCAATTCTATCACTGGGTACAAATCATCTACCGGTCGAGTATCAAAGGCAGGCGTTTTTCCTCTATCTGAAACGCTGGATACGATTGGGCCTTTGGCCAACTCGGTGCAGTGCTGTTCGATCATAGATGCGCTGATGGCGGGAGACCGTGAGGACGAACTCTCCCCTCGTGATCCTTCTACATTGCGGTTTGGTATTTTGCAGCATGTGGCGCTGGATGGTATGGATCCCGAGGTGGCAACCGCGTTTGATGCAACCATAAAGACGCTAGGCAAGGCCGGTGTCGTTTTCTCCGAGGTTGGTTTTCCTGATTTGACAGAACTGCCTGCATTGAATGCTCGTGGTGGTATTTCTGCATGTGAGGCAATGGATGTTCATGCGGCAATGCTGGAGCGCCATGGGCAAGAGTATGACAAAAGGGTGCGTACGCGCATCATGTCCGGACTGAATGTAACCGGTCCGGAGCTGGTAGGCATTTATCGTCGTCGGGATGAAATGATCGACAAATTCGCTGCACTTTGCTCAGGGCTTGATGGATTAATCATGCCGACAGTGCCGATCCTTCCGCCCTTGATTTCAGACGTGAATAATGATGAGCGTTATGGGCCTTTGAATTTTCTGTGCTTGCGGAATACGTTTCTGGGCAATTTTCTGGATGCATGTGCGATCTCGATGCCCATGACAGCTCGTGGGCAAGCTCCAGCAGGTGTGATGATCATGCGACCATGGGGGCAGGACGATGAGCTGTTTAATGCCTCCGCTGCGGTAGAGAATATTCTGCAAAGGGCATTGTCATGAAAACTGAAAGTATCAGTCTGGTTGACCTTGAGCAGGTCTGTCTCAAGGCACTGAGAAAAGTCGGTTGCGATGATGCCAATGCAAAAGCAATTACGGGCACGGTGTGTTCAGCAGAGCGTGATCACTGTCATAGTCACGGGGTTTTCCGTATGCCCGGCTATCTGAAAGCGTTTCGGCTTGGTAAGGCCAAGCCAGATGCCAAGCCGTCATGGAACAAGATTGCACCGGGAGTTATCAGGGGTGATGGTGACAATGGGTTTGCTCCGCTTTCACTTACCTTGATGTCTGCTGATCTGGTTGAGCTGGCAAAGGCGCAAGGTGTTGCCTGTCTTGCGCTGACTAATATGCACCACTTTGCGGCCATGTGGCCGGAGATGGAATTAATGACTGATGAGGGATTGGTGGCGATGACCATGACCTCTGCGTTCCCCATCGTGCCGCCACCTGGTGGAAGCAAACCTCTGTTTGGCACCAACCCGATTGCCTTTGGTTGGCCACGTTCGAACGGTGAGGCCGTGATTTTTGATATGGCCACTGCGGCAAGGGCTCATGGTGAAATCCTGATGGCGGCTCGCGAAGGCAAGACGCTTCCGCCTGGAACGATCATCGACAAACATGGCAACGCGTCGACTGACCCGGCTGATGTGCATGGTGGGGCCATTCTTGCATTTGGTGGTGCCAAGGGAGCGCTGATTTCCATGATGGTGGAATTGATGGCTGGTGCGCTGATGGGAGAGCCATTCAGTTTTGAGACAGCAAAGAAGGTCGAACCAGACGGGCTGGCTAATCGGGGAGGGCAAGTCATTATTGCCATGGACCCGGCAAGATTTGGGGATGCGGCGGGTTGGGCGTTGCATGCAGAAGCGCTCTTTACCGAGATGGTCAAGCAAGATGGAGTGCGGTTACCGAGTGCGCGACGCTATGAGGCTCGCCGTATCACCAAGGCAACCGGCCATGTAGATGTTGCGACGGATATTCTGGAGCAGGTAAGGGCGGCAGGATGATCCGGAAATTCGGCAAGGTGTACTAGATGGTGAAGACGCAGACCAAGCTGGAGCTGCGAGGCGAACGGGTTGAAGTTTCATCGGCTAGAGCTGTTGATATGATCAGTTCCATATTTGAGGGTCTGGGTTGCGATGGTGATGTTGCAACGTTTTCGGCAGAACACCTCGTGGATGCCAGCCTTTGCGGTGTCGAGTCTCATGGCGTGATGCGGATATTGCAATATGCCGAGCAATTCAGATCGGGCTACATGAAGCCAGACGGCAGGGCGCATTTCCTAAATAACGAAAACGGAGCACCTGTGGTTGATGGTGGTGGTGGTATTGGTATTCCGGCAATGCGCCTGGCGTATCAACAGGGTATGGAACAAGCCTCTGAAACAGGATTGTCAGCTCTTGGAGTGATTAATGTGGGCCATACGGGCCGTCACGGGGCTTTTGCCGAAGTTGCTGCCGACCAAGGTTTCTTTACAATCTTGCTGGGCGGTGGAAACCGCAAGAATTGGCGTCAGGTAGCCCCTTATGGCGGAGCAAGAGCGCTGCTACCTACCAATCCATATTGCCTGGGTATGCCGGGAGGAGCTCAAGGCAGTGTCGTTGTTGACTTTGCAACGTCAATGATTGCCGGTGGATGGATATATGCAGCCAAAAGTGCGGGCGCCTTGCTGCCGGAAGGGTGCGTCATTGACAGGCATGGCAACCCGACGCGTGAACCTGAGGACTACTTCAATGGTGGTGCCATTCTACCTTCTGGAGGGCACAAGGGGTATGGGCTATCGCTTTTGGCTGAGCTTGTGGCGGAGGCCATGCTTGGGCCCGTTGGCACCGTAGCCAATTGGTTGCTGATCACAATGAAGGCTAATCAATTCAATTCCCCAAGCTCCATGAAGACAGCGGCAGAGGAGCTTCTGGATGAGATGCGCAACTGCCCACCAGCTCCAGGTTTCTCCAAAGTGGAAGTGCCCGGCGAGCGAGAACGCAAACTAAGGGAGGATGCCAAAGGCATCTTGGCAGTGCCCCAGGCGACCTGGGATCAGATCGAGGCGTTGGCTGTCGAGCTTGAAACCTGAGTTAAATCCAATTGAATGCAGTTGTTTTGTGACGCTCGAATGGTATGAAATGTCCGGGATAATCCAGGCGTCAGGATGCAGGTCCAAAGTTCTCGTCGAAGAATTTCAGCCAGTTTCCACCCATGACCTTGACCACTTCATCATCTGACAAGCCTATGTTTTTCAATCCTTTTTCGATGTTGCCCAAGCCTCGGACGTCCTGAAACCAGGCCGGTTGAGGAGGAAAGCCGGCATTGTCTTTGGAACCCTCGCCATAATCGATTTCCTTTGACCAGCGGCCAACACGCATCCATTCCACCACACTGTCCGGTTGATCCTGGCATAGGTCCGAACCGATGCCGATGTGATCGACGCCAATCATGTCGGCAGTGCGCGCGATCATTTCGCAGAAGCTATTGATAGTACACGAAGATCCGCCCTTCAGGTGATGCGGGTAAAGTGAGAATCCAAGCATGCCACCGCGCGCTGCCAGCGCCTTCAAGACCTCGTCCGACTTGTTGCGAAGACCCGGATGCCAAAACTTCGGATTGGCATGGGTAATGGCGATTGGACGGGCAGAAAACTCAATAGAATCAAGGGTTGAGCGGTCGGCGGAGTGGGACATGTCAACAACCAGGCCGACCCGGTTCATTTCGCGCACAACCTGCCTACCCATGCGTGTAAGGCCGGTATCTTCAGTCTCATATGCACCCGTCGCGAGCAGGGACTGATTGTTATAGGTGAGTTGCATGAAACGCACACCTAGTGTGTGAAGAATCTCAACAAGATCAATGTCATCCTCAATAGGCGAGCAATTTTGCAGTCCAAAAAAGATTGCTGTCCGTCCCGTCTCGCGAGCACGACGGACGCAATCTCCGGTTGTGCCTTTGACAATCAAGTCCGGGAATTGCTCAAACCAGCGGTTCCATCGGCCCAGGTTGGCAACGGTTTCGCGGAAATTCTCGTGATAACAGATCGTTACGTGAACCGCGTCAACGCTTGCCTCGCGCATCTGGCGGAAAATTTTCTCGGAAAAATTGCAATATTGCAGGCCGTCTATTCGCACTTTGGTGGCTCTTTCTATCCATTTATGTGCCGTTATTGGTCGCATTTTTTACCGGATTTTCCAAATCTTTTCCCGCTCAAATTAACCTCAACTCTTAGTTGTATTTTTCAATCAGTGTTAATGCTTGATTAATTTATACAACTTAAGGTAGAAAACAACAGATGAGATACCCGTGATTCGTGCATTGCGTACGGCGCGGCTTTAAATTGGGCTGGAGGGGACTTTGAAAAAGAATAACACGCGTGGACTGCCAGGTCTGGGTGGCGACAAGCCAATTGAAGCAACAAAGAAATCAACCTTGGCATCAGGCCTGTTGGCGCTTGAGCCCCGCATCCTGTTTGATGGTGCGGCCATTGCCACCGGTGCGGACGCTCTGGCTGAGGCAGCAAGTGCTGCCCACGATACGCAAACCGCATATGCCGATGCAAATATGGAACTCCTCTCAGCGCTCAATGGCGAAGAGGGTGGTGAGCTGGCAAGCGAGCAGCCCTCCAGCGGTATCGTTTTCATTGATGGTGGGGTTGAAGATTATGAGGCCATTGCCGCCGACATCGACCCTTCGTATGAAGTTTACATCCTGGACACCAACAGTGATGGGGTGGAGCAGATAGCTTCTGTTCTGGCCGGACGTCGCGATGTCCAGTCCCTGCATATTATTTCCCATGGCCGTTCCGGTACACTTGATCTTGGGTCGACCAAGTTGACTGAAGCGTCCATGGCGTCACGCCATGCTGATGAAATGACGGTGAT
>JBAUGO010000197.1:0-15103 GCA_049679775.1 Anderseniella sp. | reverse complement strand
CGGATTGACTTTGCAGCGGTAGCCTGATCACCGCGCGCTAGGGCAAGTCTGGCAAACGCCACATGGCCATAGGCTGAAATAGGTGTGAAGCGATTGAAGTGTCTGGCAACGATATCCATTGATGTCGTATTTTTCGCAAGCATTGCCTCTGCGGATTTGGTCAGGGCAACGCTTGCCGGCCAATCAGGGTTGGCAGCGACAAAATTCATGATCCGCTCCGGGCCTGAATCATTCGGATTGCTGCGAATGTACAACCATTCAACAGTTTTCAATGTTGCCTTGTCACCAGATTGAGCCGCAAGGTCAAAGGCGGGCTGCCATTTACCATCAACCGCAGCATCAACAGCTCGAACAGAAACTGAATTGTTGTGGGCAGGGGAGCGGCCATTGTTCTCGGTGAGCAATTCTTCACTGGCGCTTGGTTCTGCATCATCGGATGCCGCAGCCTGGCTTGCATGAATAAATCCGCCTGACAGGGCCAAAGCCATGAACGAGCTGAGCAATAGGGCTTTTGGTGAAAAATGTTCGAGTGTCTTGTAGCTCATGCAGTCCTCGTGCCGTAAAAGTCTGATTAGGATGCCAACTGGGCTGTGCCGGATACGCATGTTTACCTTGAGTTGTATCCGATTATCTGTTGAATGCGGCTGTGATGTGACACACACGATTGGATTTGTTCAGATATTAACGTTTCGGTTGCTGCCAACTCATAGCAGGTCTATTGTGCCGCTCCGTTAAGGACTATCCCGCCTTGTGATTGCATCACGATACTCAATCAAGGCATTGTCTACTGCATTATGGTTTACGAATTGTTGAGGTTTTGAAATGGACACGCGTTTTCACGGATCTTTTCCCGCTCTGATCACACCGTTCAAGGACGGTAAGGTTGATGAAGCTGCGTTCCGTAAACTCATAGAATGGCATATTGCTGAAGGCACGCATGGTATTGTGCCGGTTGGAACTACAGGTGAGTCCCCAACTTTGAACCATGAAGAGCACAAGCGTGTGGTGGAGTTGGCAGTGGAAGTTGTGGCTGGGCGTATTCCCGTCATTGCTGGTGCTGGCTCAAACTCAACCGCCGAGGCGGTGGATTTTGCTGTGCATGCCAGCAAGGCCGGAGCCGATGCTGCCTTGACCATCGTGCCTTACTACAACAAGCCTACCCAGGAAGGTCAGTATGCCCACTTTGCTGCTGTGGCAAAAGCTGTGCCAGACTTGCCGCTCTTCATTTACAATGTTCCGGGGCGCACGGTGGCCTCCATTACAGTTGATACACTGGCGCGTTTGGCGCGCGATTTCAGCAATATTGTTGGCGTAAAGGATGCCACTGCAGATTTGACCAGGCCGTCATTGCAGCGCCTGGCTTCTGGTGAGAAGTTCATCCAGCTGTCAGGCGAAGATGGAACGGCACTTGCCTTTAACGCTCATGGCGGCACGGGTTGCATATCCGTTACAGCCAATGTTGCACCACGCCTTTGCGCTGAATTTCAGGAAGCAACCTTGCGCGGCGACTATGCCAAGGCCTTGACCTTGCAAGACCGATTGATGCCATTACACTCAGCACTGTTTTGTGAGACCAGCCCGTCACCGGTCAAGTTTGCCGTCAGCCTTCTGGGCCACGCCTCAGAAGAAGCTCGCTTGCCGATCATGCCTGCTACAGATGCAGCGCGGGCACAAGTCAAGGCTGCAATGGTCCATGCCGGACTACTGAATTAGCATCAAGCAGGCGGGTAAGGCCCATGTCTTCCAAGAGTGGTGGCGCCAAGAAGCGGTCCGGCAATCCGGTCATTGCGGATAACAGGCGCGCTCGCTTTGATTTTGAAATTTCCGATCCTTTGGAAGTGGGCGTCATGCTGACAGGGACCGAGGTCAAATCACTGCGAAACAGCAAAGCCACGATTTCTGAAAGCTACGTCCAGGTGAAGAATGGCGAGCTTTGGTGGATCAATGCGCATATTGCCGAGTACAATGAAGGCAATCGCTTCAACCATGAACCACGCCGCATTCGCAAATTACTGGCCCATGGTCGTGAGATCGCAAGGCTCGCCCAGGGTGTAGAGCGTGAAGGCCAGACCGTTGTACCGCTCAAGCTGTATTTCAATGATCGCGGCAGGGCAAAACTGGAGATCGCACTTGCCAAGGGCAAAAAAGTCCACGACAAGCGTGAGTCTGAAAAGAAGCGGGACTGGCAGCGCGACAAGGCTCGGCTGATGCGGGAAAAGGGTTAGTCATGTTGATGCAAAAACCTGGATTGCTGGACAAGGTGCGCGCGCGCTTTGCTCATGTGGATCATTGCCCCTTTCAAGGTCCGCGTGTGTTCTTTGAAAATGCAGGTGGTGCCCTGACGCTCAAGTCAGTTGTCGAGACATCGACTTTCTTTTCGGCCATTCCGGACAATCAGGGTCGGGATAATGTCGCGGCCCATCATCTGGTGGACATCATCAACAAGTCCAAAGCCAGAATGCGTACATTATTCAATGCCGATGGCGGTCAGTTTTTTGTTGGTGAAAGCGGGACTGAACTCTTGTTCCGATTGATCCGAACCGCTGTGGTTGGTGCACCCGAAGGTGGAACTGTTTTAGGCACCAGCCTTGAACATCCCGCATCGCGTTCTGCTGCCATGAAGTGGGCCGAGGTGACGGGCAAGCCCTATATAGCTGTGCCGCACAGTAACGAAACCGGAACTGTCACGGCCGATGATTATGCCAAGTTGGTCACCAAAGACGTTCGCGTTGCCACCATCATTCATACTTCGCCCGTTACGGGCATGTCTGTCGATGTTGTGGCTGTTGCAAAAGCCATCCGCGCAGTTGCTCCTGATTGTTATATTATTGTCGATGGCATACAGCATGCCAGTCATGGCCACATCGATCTGAAAGCAGCCGATGTGGATGGATATGTTGTCTCGCCTTACAAGGTGTTCTCACGCCATGGCTATGGTGTTGCGTGGGCGTCTGACCGGTTGACAACCTTGCCGCGGGAAATGCTGCAAAATGGCCCAGCCGAGAATTGGGAATTTGGCACACGTGATACGGGTGCCTATGCCACATTCAGCGATGTGGTGGACTACTTCGTGTGGCTCGGCAGCAATTTTACCGATAGCAGTGACGATCGCACCAGGATTGAAGCGGCTGCCAAAGCAATCCACGATCATGAGAAATCACTGACCGACGCCATGCTGTTTGGTACAGGCAATCTCAAGGGTCTTGCAGAATTGCCAGGGGTTTCCATCATTGGCGGCCTTGATAATCCTTCGCGTGAGGGGCTTGTGTCCCTGACGCTTGATGGCATGTCGGCAGTTGATCTGGTCAAAGCGCTGAATGAGCAAGGTATTCGCACCCACGTCAGAAAGGCCGATCACTATTCCGGTAATGTTTTGAATCCCTTGGGGCTGGATGCTTGTGTAAGGGTTTCACTGTGTCACTACAACACGGAAGCAGAGGTCGCCCAGTTTCTTGCAGCCATGGCCGAACTGACCAGTGTTGATTGATCAATCACCAGCGTATTGTTGAGGGATGAGCTCAATTTACAGGTTCAAATATCGTCAAACTCGTCGTCATAGCCGTCATCAGGCTGATTACCGGCATTTTCGCGACCAGGTGAGGGTGCACGGCCGATCTTGTCCTGCAGCGATTTGAGGTCGATGAACTGGTCAGCTTGTCTACGCAATTCATCAGCGATCATTGGCGGGCGAATGGCCATGGATGAGATGACGCTTACACGGCAGCCCTTTGACTGTGCAGCTTCAACGAGTGAGCGAAAATCACCATCGCCTGAAAACAGCACGATATGATCAAGTGACGGGCACAGTTGCATGATGTCGACGGCAATCTCGATATCCATATTGCCCTTGATTTTGCGGCGACCTTGCGGATCGGTAAATTCCTTGGCGGGCTTTGTCACAACCATGAAACCATTATAGTCCAGCCAATCGATCAGTGGTCGAATGGGTGAGTACTCGGCATCATCAAGCAGGGCGGTATAATAAATGGCACGGGTAAGCCGTGTGTTGTCCTCAAACATCTTCAACATGGATTTGTAATCAATGTCGAATCCAAGTGCCTTGGCAGTGGCGTAGAGGTTTGATCCGTCGATAAACAGTGCTGTGCGTTCGTCCTTGTAAAGGCGCATGATAATCTCCTGATGCTAAAAAGTACTTGTTTGTAATCAGTGTAATAAAGACTTCAAATATCACCTGTGTGTGTGCCACAAGACAACTCACGGCGCAATCTGGAACATGAGACATGATCCTTATCGGACTTGGAAGCAATATCATCGGACCTTGGGGGACACCGCGAGAGACGGTCTCCCGAGCGATTGAAATGCTTGGTCACAAACCCCTCAAGCTGGTGACTTCATCCGCCCTTATTGAAACAACACCGCTAGGCAAGGTGGATCAACCGCCTTACATCAACGCCGTGGCGCGTATTAAAACCCGGTTACAACCCCTCGACCTGCTGGCCACCTTGCGAGAAATTGAACGCCACGCTGGGCGTGAACGGCGTGAACGCTGGGGTGCGCGCACGCTGGATCTGGATATTCTCGATTATGATGGGTTGGTGCTGGAGCCGAAGGCAAGTCAGTCCAGTGATGCAGTGCTGGTATTGCCTCATCCTTCAATTTCCGAGCGTGAATTCGTCCTGGCTCCCATTGCAGAGTTGGCACCGCGGTGGCGTCATCCCGTATCAGGTGCCAGCGCCCGCGAAATGCTGATGCAACTCGTGCCCGGCAATGACGGAAGAATCATCAAACCATGAACACGCAGACACACCTTCTACTTGCATCAGCCGTGCTGACAAAACGAGGCAGCAAGGCGCGCAATGTTGCCATTCTACTGGGAGCGTTCCTGCCGGATTTGCCGGTGTTTGCACTCTTTGGCATCGCCAAATTGATGGGCTTTACGGATCATCAGATATTTGATGATTTTTATTTCCGCGAGGAAATGCGCAATCTCATGGGGTTGTTCAATTCGTTTTTTGTGGCTGCGTTGATCGCTGTTATAGGCTGGTTTTTCAAGGACAGGTGGTTCGGCTGGCCAATGGTTTTTTTTGCCGCTGCAATGACGATACATGCTGCTTCTGATTTACCTGTTCATGTGGATGACGGGCACCGCCATTTCTGGCCTTTCAGCTCGTTTGTTTACAGCTCGCCGTTTTCCTATTGGGACGGTGCGCATCATGGCGGCATTGTTTCGCTCTTTGAAGCGGCTTTGGGCATTGTCTGTGCTGTCGTGGTCTGGCGTCGGTTTCCTGTGCCTTGGATCAGGGCATTGTGTGGCATTGCCATTTTCGCCTACGTCGCTGTCCCTGTGTTCTGGTTCTGGAGATTTGGATAATGCTGGCGTTGCTTTTTGAGGTTATGCCCAAGCCTGGTCATACGGAACATTACTTCCGTCATGTCGACATTTTGAAACCGGTGCTGGCAAAACATACCGGCATGGTGTGGCTGGACAGATACCGCTCCTTGTCTCGAGACAACCTGATCTTGTCGCATCAATTGTGGGAAGACGATGCTGCCATTACGCGCTGGCGCGAAGACAAGGTTCATCAGGGTTCGCAAAGTGCGGGCAGAAACAAGCATTTCCAGGATTACCGTATCAGGATAGCCGAGGTGTTTGCGCGGGTTGACAAGGGTGAGGAAATGCGGCGGTTTGCTACAGGCGCTGATGCATCAGGCGATTACCTGATCGTCGGCCATTCAAGGGATGAAGCCTTGCTGGAGCTGGGTGAATCATTTGCCAGCGTGAACATCCCTGGCAATATTGTCAGTATTTCACAGGCTGCCGATGAAGATCAGGCATTGGCAGCCTTGTCATCAATTGCAGAAAAACCCGCAATGACCTGGGCTTTTGCAGCGCGCATGACGCGGGACTATGGTATGTATGAGCGTGCTCAGGCCCCACAGGACTACCCCGCAATTGAGCGCACAGATTGAGGAATTGCGACATTGCCACTCTTGCATTGTTTGCATTCCGGGACTAAAAGCCCACATATAAATCTGACAGATCACTATTTGGGAGTACTGGCTTCATGGCGCGCGTCACCGTTGAAGACTGCATTGAAAAATTGCCTAACCGATTTGAGCTTGTTCTCATGTCCGCACATCGTGCGCGCATGATTTCACAAGGAGCGCCTTTGACGATTGATCGCGACAATGACAAGAACCCTGTCGTTGCCTTGCGTGAGATCGGTGACACAACCATCGACGTCGAAGATCTTCGTGAAGATTATGTCCACTCCATGCAGAAACATGTTGAAGTGGATGAGCCGGAAGAAAGCCCAGTGCCATTGCTCACCGCTGGTGATGATCCAACACGCGCCATGCCTGCACCGATGGAGCAGGATGGTCAGGATGGTTATGATCGTATGAGTGAAGCAGATCTGCTGCGCGGGCTTGATGGTCTGCCACCTGCAGAAAGCCCAGGTTCGCAGCGCTCCGGGTACTGACCTCAATAAAATTCAGCCCGGCAATCATATTTTCGGTTTTGTTTTCAGCGCAGGCCAGTGTTTGATACACTGGCCTGTGTTTTTTGTTTTCAAGGGTTGATTTGCTTCCATGATGCGTCAGTACGAATTGGTCGAGCGGGTTTCAAGCTATGATCCTGATGCAGATGAGGTCATGCTCAACAAGGCCTATGTCTATGCCATGAAGGCGCATGGCCATCAGGTTCGCGCCTCTGGTGATCCTTATTTCACGCATCCTTTGGAAGTTGCGGCCATTCTGACTGACATGCGGCTTGATGATTCAACGATAGCTGCTGCCTTGTTGCATGATGTGGTTGAAGATACCGAATCAACCCACGCCGAAATTGAAGAATTATTCGGTGAGGAGATAGCCAGCCTTGTTGAGGGGCTGACAAAAATCAACCGACTTGATCTGATCTCCAAGGAAGCAGCGCAAGCGGAGAACCTGCGTAAACTTCTGCTGGCCATGTCGCGGGATGCGCGTGTCTTGCTGGTGAAGCTGGCGGATCGTTTGCACAATATGCGCACGCTGGATCACGTAAAGCCGGAAAAGCGTGCGCGAATTGCCAAGGAAACAATGGACATCTATGCGCCTCTTGCCGGGCGTATGGGCATGCAATCGATGCGTGAAGAGCTTGATGACATCGCCTTCATGACGCTTTACCCCGAAGCTCGCGACGGTATTATCAAGCGTCTTGCGGCCCTGCGCACGGAAACCGGCGATATCCTCAACAATATCGAAGAGCGATTGTCGGAAAAGCTGGCGGAACATAACATCAGTGCGCGCGTGACCGGGCGTGAGAAAAAACCCTTTTCCATCTGGCGCAAGATGCAGCGAAAGGAAATGTCGCTTGGACAGCTGTCTGACATTTTCGGTTTCAGGATAATCGTGGACAATGAAGAAGACTGCTACAAGGCCCTTGGTATAGCGCACAGAACCTGGCGTGCGGTGCCAACGAGGTTCAAGGATTATATCTCCAATCCCAAACAAAATGACTATCAGTCCCTGCACACAACCATTATTGGTCCGCACCGCAAGCGTGTAGAGCTGCAAATCAGGACGCAGGCAATGGATGACATTGCCGAAAGAGGGGTTGCTGCGCATAGTTTCTACAAGGATGCCGCCAATTCCAAAGCGGCCGAGCGAGGGGTGCGCTTGCCGCATGGAGATTCCAATTCCTTCAGATGGTTGCGGTCGCTTGTTGAAACCTTGTCTGAAGGTGATAATCCTGGCGAATTTCTCGAACATACCAAACTTGAACTCTTTGCTGACCAGGTTTTTTGTTTCACGCCCAAAGGTGCCTTGATTGCCTTGCCAAAAGGTGCAAATGCCATTGATTTCGCTTATGCAGTGCACACAGACATAGGTAATTCGTGTGTCGGGTGCCGGATCAATGGCAGGCATGCGCCCTTGATGAGCGAGCTGGAGAATGGTGATGAGGTGGACATCATTCGTTCACAAGCTCAAACACCGCCTGCGGCGTGGGAGAAAATTGCGCATACGGGCAAGGCGCGTGCTGCCATACGACGCTCTACTCGCATTACAGTGCGTAAACAGTATGCCGGTCTGGGTCTTGAGATTCTGGAGCGGCAATTGGCTCGTTTTGATGCGTCCTATGATAAAAAGCAGATTGAATCTGCCTTGAAAAAACTGGGCATTGCCAGCCTTGATGATGGTTTGGCAGCAATCGGGCGAGGTGAATTGGCCGCCAGTGACGTCATGAGCGTTCTGGGCTTCGACTATAGCAATGAAGAGCCAAGGCGCGAAGTCAAGCGCGGGTCCAGTACGCTTCAGCAGGATGGAAAGCGATCCATTCCGGTCATTGGATACAATCGTCATCTGCCCCTGAACATCGATGCCCAAACCGGGGCTGTGCCCGGAGAGCGTATTGTCGGTATCTTAACGCCTGGAGTGGGCATTACGATTTACCCGATTTTTGCAGATGCCTTGCAGCAGTTTGATGATGATCCTGAATTGTGGATTGATTTGGCATGGGACACCGAAACCCTGTCCGATCTTTACCCTGCGCGGTTGAAGATCGTGCTGCACAATGAAGTGGGGGCTCTTGGCCAGCTCACTCAAACAATTGCAGAAGGTGGGGCCAATATTGAAAATCTGCAAATGCTCCAGAAGGCGCGTGACTTCTACAATATCGATCTCACAATTGAGGTCGAAGATGTTCGACATCTGAACAAGATCATCAGTGATCTTGAACGAAAACCCTTGATCTCGACAGTCGTCAGGGCCACAGGTAAAGACTAACTCTAATTCTGACAATTCTGACTGGACGGTGGGTGACCATGTTGACTCAAGATCAGGTACTTGATGAGTTTCGGGATGCAGGTGCGCTGCTGGAAGGCCATTTTGTGTTATCGTCGGGCCTGCATAGCCCAAGATACCTGCAATGCGCTCGCGTGTTGATGGATGCACAGCGTGCGCAGCGATTATGTTCAACGCTTGCTGGCAAGATTGCCGCGGCTGGGTTCGGTGATGTTGATCTCGTCGTATCACCTGCCATGGGTGGCGTAGTTGTTGGATATGAAATGGGTCGGCAATTGAAGGTTCCGGCAATCTTTTGTGAACGGGTTGAAGGTACACTTCAGTTCAGACGGGGGTTTTCCATCGCAAAGGGTGCGCGTTGCGTCATGGTTGAGGATATTGTCACAACTGGTTTGTCATCACGTGAATGTATCGAGGCAATCGGGCGCGAAGGTGGTAAAACCGTTGGTGCTGCTTGTTTGATTGATCGCTCAGGTGGGAGGGCAGATGTGGGAGTACCTCTGGTGTCATTGGCTCAACTTGAGGTGCCCACCTATAAAGCTGATGAGCTTCCCGCCGAGCTTGCCGGTATTGAAGCAATCAAACCTGGCAGCCGGGGTTTGAAGGCTTGAACCGATATAACAGGTTGCAGAGTACGTGATTCTCAAACGGCGGAAATCAATAGGCATTATGCGCAAGGTCAGAAATTTTTTCTGGCCTGAGATCGGCTTTCAACGTGCGTTGCGATATATCTCCCACAAGATCAACCGTATATCCGGTTCACCTCATTCAATTGCGCTCGGATTTGCAGCGGGTGCCTTTGCCTCTTTCACGCCTATGATCGGATTTCATTTTGTGCTGGCTGGGTTGTTGGCATGGATTATCAGGGGCAATTTATTAGCCTCGGCAATCGGTACATCTGTCGGCAACCCACTGACTTTTCCGTTCATCTGGATTGCAACCCATAATTTTGGAAGCAAGCTGCTTGGCCAGCAAGGCAGCGACAACATTGCGTTGAACTTGCCAGAAGGTGGCATGGCGATGCTGTTCACCGAACCACGGTCGTTCTTTGTCGAGCTTTGGGCCGGGCTTGAGCCTGTATTCTGGCCCATGTGTGTTGGTTCATTGCCCATAGGCATACCTGTTGGGGTGGTTTTTTACTTCCTTTTGAATCCAATGATTGCCAGATATCAGCATCGGCGCAAGCGTAAGCGCGACAAGAGAGCGGCTGAATTGCGAGCTCACAGGGATATTAAAAACGCACCTGGTGCTGCACCAAAATCGGGAATGCAAGGATGATACTAGGTGTCGGCAATGACATGATCGACATTCGCCGGATCGAAAAGACACTCGATCGGTTTGGTGACAGATTTGTTTCGCGTGTCTTTACTGATGTGGAGCAGAAAAAGTCAGATAGGCGCGCTCAACGCGCTGCATCCTATGCCAAACGCTTTGCTGCCAAGGAGGCTTGTTCCAAGGCACTGGGTACCGGTTTTCGAAAAGGCGTATTCTGGAAAGACCTGGGCGTTGTAAACCTTGCCAGCGGAAGGCCCACCATGGTGTTGACTGGCGGTGCTGCGTTGCATTTGGCATCACTGGTGCCAGAGGGTTACAAGCCGGACATTCATCTGACCATTACGGATGATTTTCCCTACGCTCAGGCCATCGTCATTATTTCAAGTGTGCCAGCCTGATCAGGTGATGTAGCGCAAAAAATATCTCAGCGGTTGCATTTTTGACAATAAGCTGCGACATCAAGGCTAATTATCACGGCTGATTTGCAAGTTCAGCTACACAATTATACAGAGGCGTTGAAACATGTCTTCCCGCGTTGATCGTTCAAGCAAAAAGTCCGAAGACAGTGGCTGGGAAACCATCAAGGTTGTCGCGCAGGCCTTGCTCATCGCATTCGTTGTGCGGACATTTTTCTTTCAACCGTTTAATATTCCTTCTGAATCCATGGTGCCGACCTTGCGGGTAGGCGACTATCTCTTCGTCAACAAACTATCTTATGGATTTTCGAAATATTCGTTCAATTTTTCCTTTGGGCTTTTTGGCAATACGCTTTTCAAGTTTGGACCTGTGCCGATTGAGGGCAGGGTGTTTGCCGGTACACCAGAGCGCGGTGACGTGGTTGTATTCAAGCTGCCAAAGGATAACGAGACCGATTACATCAAACGGGTCATTGGTTTGCCTGGCGACCAGATCCAGATGATTGACAGCATCCTTCACATCAATGGGCAGCCTGTGAAACGTGAAAAGATTCAGGATTTTGTCAGCACTGAAAAAGGCTACGGTCTGGTGAAAAATGCCGAACAATATGTTGAAACACTGCCAAACGGTGTTTCCTACACAACATTGGATATGGGGCGTGAAAGCCTTGATGACACGCCGGTCTATACTGTTCCCGCAGGCCATTACTTCATGATGGGTGATAACAGAGACAATTCAACTGACTCGCGTGTTCTGTCTGCCGTGGGCTACGTGCCATACGAAAATCTGGTGGGGCGCTCAACCATCCTGTTTTTCTCGCATGGCCCGGATGGAGCGTTCTGGGAAGTCTGGAAATGGCCCACCAACATTCGTTGGGGTCGTATCTTCAACAGTGTAGAATGACGCAAGTACAGGGAAAGGCAGCCTCATTGCTTGGCGAACGTCTTGGTTATGAGTTCACTGATCCAGACTTGCTCAAACAGGCATTGACCCACTCCAGCAGCGCCATCAAGCCGTCGCAAACCAATAATGAACGTCTGGAATTTTTGGGCGACAGAGTGCTTGGCCTGGTCATCGCGCAAATCTTGTATGAACGCCACGAGGATGTGCCGGAAGGTGAATTGGCGCGAATGCTCAATGCCATGGTGCGACGTGAAACCTGCGCAAGGGTTGCTGAGGCACTCGGCATAGCTGATGCACTGGTACTGGCGGGTAAGGGGACACGCCGCACCACTGTGACCGAGAACATATTGGGTGATGCGTGCGAGGCCTTGATCGCTGCGATATATATTGACGGGGGCCTTGAGGAGGCACGCAGCTTTATCAAGCGCCATTGGACCGAGCATCTGAATCAAGCACCGACCATACGCAAGGATCCAAAGTCATCTTTGCAGGAGTGGGCTGCAGCGCGGGCAATCGCGGTGCCAGTTTATGAAACCGTTGAAGTCAGCGGACCTGCACATGCGCCAGAGTTCAAGGTAGAGCTGACTATCGAAGGTCGGGAAAAATCGCTAGGTACGTCAACAACTCGCCGTGCGGCAGAACATGAAGCAGCGCTCAATTTCCTGAAGCGCGAAGGAATATGGAAATCATGACGATAGCGCCTGATCAAACTGCGGATCAAGTCCCAACCAAATGCGGTTTCGTGGCCCTTATTGGTGCGCCTAATGCTGGCAAATCCACCTTGTTAAATCAGCTGGTGGGCTCCAAGATTTCCATCGTTACTCACAAGGTCCAAACAACGCGCGCGCGCATCCGTGCCATAGCGCTTGAAGGCAGTGCGCAAATCATATTCGTGGACACACCTGGCATATTTGCTCCCAAGCGAAAGCTGGATCAGGAAATGGTGCTGGCCGCCTGGGCTGGTGCTGCCGAGGCTGATGCAACGGTTTTGCTGATTGATGCGCGTGATGGTCTGAATGAGGAAAACACTGCCATCATTGAAGGGCTGGAGAAAACCGGAGCCAAGGCCATTTTGGCCATCAACAAGATTGATACGGTCAAGAGCGAGAGCCTGTTGACACTAGCTGCCCAACTGAATGAACGTTTTAAATTTACTGACACGTTCATGATTTCAGCACTCAAGGGCCATGGTGTTGCTGATTTGCGGACCACCTTGGCGCAGCAGATGCAGGATGGCCCCTGGCTCTATCCGGAAGACCAGATTGCTGACTTGTCCATGCGGTTGCTTGCAGCCGAGATCACGCGCGAAAAGCTATATCTTCGTCTGCATGATGAGTTGCCTTATGCCTCAACAGTTGAAACCGAAACCTGGACCGAGAAAAAAGATGGCTCGGTGCGCATAGAGCAGGTGATCTTTGTTGAGCGCGACAGCCAAAAGAAAATTGTACTCGGCAAGGCTGGCCAGACTATAAAGGCAATTGGCAAGCAGGCGCGCGAAGACATTGCGACCGCACTGGGACAACCTGTTCACTTGTTCCTGTTTGTGAAGGTTCGCGACAATTGGGCCAATGATCCGGAGCGTCTTCGCATGATGGGACTGGACCCAAAATAGGAACGGTTATGTCATGGAATGGCAAGGCGACGGCCTTATACTGAACACCAGAAAACATGGCGAGAATTCTGTCATCATTGATGTGCTTACCCGTGACAAGGGACGCCATATGGGGCTTGTTCGTGGCGGCCGTGGTCGCACTCTGAGGCCCGTTCTACAGGCAGGAAACCTGGTCAGGCTGGTCTGGCGTGCGCGGCTTGAAGATCATCTCGGTGTCTACACAGTTGATCCGCACAAGATGGTGGTTGCTGGCATCATTGATGACGTACACCGTCTGGCTGCCCTTACAACCATCACCACACTTGCCAGTTTGTTGCCGGAGCGGGAACTGCATCCGCGGATCTATGATGCGTCGGTTCTGCTGATCGAGCATCTTGATGATGATGATGTCTGGCCAGCCTTGCTGGTCAAATGGGAGATGGGATTGCTTGAAGAACTTGGGTTCGGTCTTGACCTTGCTCAATGTGCGGTCACCGGTGACACGCAAAGTCTCACCCATGTGTCTCCGCGCACGGGTCGAGCGGTCAGTGCGCGTGAAGCTGAACCCTGGAAGGACAAGTTGCTTGCCTTGCCTGCGTTCGTAACAGGAGCCAGCATGGCTGCTTCACGCGATGATATTGCGGCGGGCTTGCGCCTGAGCGGGCATTTTCTGGCGCGTCACGTGTTTGAACCGCGCGGCCTGACGGCGCCTGAACAGAGAAACCGTATCCTCAAATGGCTGGCAACGATTTAATTCAGTCTGGCGCAATTCGTCTCATTGTCGATTGTGCGCCAGGTGGTACAAACACTACCGAAATCATGAATTGAAGGGATGTAACTTATGCTGGGCCGACTGAACCATGTGGCAATCGCCGTGCCTGATCTTGAAGCGGGCAGCAAGGTCTATCGTGACATGCTGGGGGCAAAACTGTCTGCGCCACAGCCCGAACCTGATCACGGTGTGACGGTTGTTTTTGTCGAATTGCCCAACACAAAGATCGAACTGCTGGAGCCGCTGGGTGAGAACTCGCCGATCCAGGCATTCCTCGACAAAAGCCCGTCAGGTGGCATCCATCATGTCTGCTATGAGGTGGATGACATCATCGCTGCGCGTGATCACCTCAAGGCGCAAGGTGCGCGGGTTCTGGGCAGCGGAGAGCCAAGGATCGGGGCGCATGGCAAGCCGGTTCTGTTTCTTCATCCGAAAGATTTTTGCGGCACGCTGGTTGAGCTGGAGCAAGCCTGATGATCGTGGATTTTTTTACGGGCTTTGCGGTTTACTTCATCATCTGGTGGCTGGTGCTATTCACCATTTTACCAATCGGCTCGCGATCTGCGCACGAGGAAGGTATTGAGGTTGAAGCTGGTCATGAGCCATCCGCGCCGGTGAAACTGCGCATGAAGGAAAAGTTCGTGCAGACCACTTTGGTTGCCCTGGTGTTTTATGGGTTTTACTACTGGCTGGTCTATTATAGCGGCTTCAAACTTGATGATCTGCCGTTCATGCCTGCCATGCCAAAGGTCTGATTGTTACATCCCATAGCGCTTGATGCGCCCATTTTCGGGCATGTCTAACTGATCACCAACAAAACATAAGTACTGGTCAGGGTGATTCTTGATCAGTTTGAGCTGTCTGGCTGTTGAAAGATATGCCATGCGCCGAAAATCATCATCACGCGACAGGCTCATGTCGGCCTCAAGCGGCTCATGAAACTGGACCGTGTAGTGCTCGAACGGTTTGGCTTCGAGTGCTGTTACCGGTACGATCAAGGCGTTGTACTTCCGGGCCATGTTCAGCGGTGCCGTTGCTTGTATAAAACAGAGTTCATCGGATATGGGCGTGCATGTGTGCCGCCTGCCAAGGAATGCGTTGTTCATTGAAAACACAGCCTTGTTGCCACGCATTGCCTGCGCAAAGCGACGCATGGAGTTGAAATGTGTGTGTGGGCGGGAAAGTATTCGTTCAGACATGAACTTTTGTTCAAGTTTGAATATTGGGCGCTGCACCAGCTTGCGGGCCAGCCAGATACCCCCCTTTTCATGCACATGATCAGAATAGTGCATCGCCTTGATATTGCGTTGAAAAATCGCAATACGTGCCTGAAGTTCAGCATGTATTGTGTTGTCAATCCAATAGATGACCGGACGACTGCCTGCTTCAACAATGTCACGCTG
>JBAUGO010000196.1:0-2410 GCA_049679775.1 Anderseniella sp. | reverse complement strand
CCAGCGTCTCGTCCAGTGCACGTCGGGCAAACCCCAGTGCCGCAGCACCTACGGTCGAACGGAACACGTCCAGCACTGACATGGCGACCTTGAAGCCAGCACCCGGTTCGCCAATCAAGGCATCAGCAGGAACCCGCACATTGTGGAAACTCAACCGCGCCAGCGGGTGCGGTGCGATCACTTCCAGCCGTTCGGCAATCTCCAGACCTGGTGTATCGGCCGGTACCAGGAAACAAGATAAGCCCTTCGCGCCCGGGCCCTCGCCAGTGCGGGCAAATACGCAGTAAAGGTCAGCAATGCCGCCATTGGATATCCAGGTTTTCTCACCGTTCAGCACGAAGTGATTGCCGTCTCTCGTCGCCATCATATCCATGTTTGCGACGTCGGAGCCGGAGCGCGGCTCGCTGAGCGCAAATGCGGTTAGCACCTTACCGGTGCGAGACTTACGCAACCACTGGCGTTGATCATCCGATCCAAACAGCGAGATCGCGCCGGTGCCAAGCCCCTGCATGGCAAAGGCGAAGTCAGCGAGCCCGTCATGGCGCGCAAGCGTTTCGCGGATCAGACACAGTGAGCGTACGTCCAAAACGCCCGGATTGTCAGGATCGATAGCCGAATGGTGGAGCCAACCGTCCTCGCCCAGCATCCTGACAAGCTTGATACAGGCTGCGTCCACGTCTGAATGATCCACAGGCAGGTTGGCGGCGCACCATTCGTCCAGCCTTGCTGCCAGCTTGCGGTGGCGGGCTTCGAAGAAGGGCCAGTCAAGAAAGCTTCGGTCGGCCATGTCAGTTGCCCTCGAAAAGAGGTTTGTCCTTGGCAACAAAAGCCTTGTAGGCGCGGTGGAAGTCCTGCGTCTGCATGCAGATGGCCTGGGCTTGGGCCTCGGCCTCGATGGCCTGTTCAAGACTCATGGACCATTCCTGGTTGAGCTGCGTCTTGGTGATGCCGTGTGCGAAGGTCGGGCCATTGGCCAGACTTGCAGCCAATGCCATTGCCTCGGCTTCAAGCTCATCGGGCGCGACCAGTCGGTTGTAGTAACCCCATCGCTCGCCTTCTTCCGCGCTCATGCTTCGCCCGGTATAGAGCAGTTCCGCTGCCCGACCCTGGCCGATAATCCGGGGCAGAATTGCACACGCACCCATGTCGCAACCTGCAAGGCCTACCCGCGTGAACAGGAAAGCAGTTTTGGCTCGCGGTGTTGCAAGCCGCATGTCCGACGCCATGGTGATGATCGCACCGGCTCCAACGGCCACCCCATCAACAGCGGATATGACCGGCTTGCCGCAGCCCATAATGGCCTTGACCAGATCTCCAGTCATGCGTGTAAAGGCAAGCAGACCCTTCATATCCATTTTTGTGAGCGGGCCAATGATATCGTGCACATCGCCACCGGAACAAAAATTGCCTTCGTTAGGCAGGAACACCAGGACATTCACCTGATCAGAGTAGACCAGTGCCCTGAACGTGTCGCGCAGTTCGGCATAGCTGTCAAAGGTAAGGGGATTCTTGCGGTCGGGTCGCGCCAATCGGATGGTCGCAACACCGTCTCCCAACGTCCAGTGGAAATGCTTTGGTGCAAAATCTTCGAAGTCAATCATGGCTTTCCTCGGTTTGATTTGGCTGCCTTGTCTAGTAGTGACATCATTAAGCCGGCTTCATCCGATGTCAGGTCGCCCAACAGCTCGCCAACCCAGATCTGGTGGGCTTCTGCCATCCCTTGAAAAAGGGTGCTACCCTTGCGCGTCAGGCGCACCAGCATGGCCCGCCGGTCGCCTTCCACCGGCACACGCACAACAAGACCGTCTTCAACCAGTCTGTCGACGATGCCGGTGATGTTGCCGTTGGACACCTTCAACCAGGAAGAAAGTGCGCTCATCCGCAAGCCGTCAGCGTGATGGTCGAGTGCAGCCAGCACATCAAAGCGCGGTAACGTAGTGTCGAATGTGGTCCGAAGCCGATCGCGCAAAGCTGATTCCATTTGCCGTTGCAGCTTTAACACCCGCAACCAGACCCTAAGGAGCTGCTTGGCAGTGTCGGGTCGCGAAACGGGTCCAAGGGATGCGGTCCGGTTCATGGCTGGCCTCCATCAATCACCACCGTCTCACCATTCACCGAACGGGCTGCATCGCTGCATAGGAAGAGTACAGCTCCAGCCACTTCCTCCGGTGTTATAAGACGGCCTGTGGGCACATCTTTCAACAATTGCCTGCTGGCATCTTCGCGGCTCATACCAGTTTTCGAGATGATGTTAGCCAATGTTCTGTCCGTCATTGGCGTGTCTATGTATCCGGGACAGACTGCATTTACTGTAATACCTTTTGGGCCGACCTCGATGGCGAGTGACCGCACCAGGCCAACCACGCCATGCTTGGATGCACTATAGGCTGAAATGTAGCCGCCACCCTGC
>JBAUGO010000195.1:0-9858 GCA_049679775.1 Anderseniella sp. | reverse complement strand
CCCTGGATGTAGGGTTGCCAGCTTCATCAAGGAAGTTGAAGCGACCCTTGATTTTGGTATGCAAGGTGACAACACCAGCATGAAGAGCATGGTCAACTTCGGCAACGTTGCCGAACAGCATGCCTTCGCCGGGTTCGTTTTGCTTCATCTGGGAAACATAGTACAATCCAAGGACAATATCCTGCGAAGGAACGATAATTGGCTGACCATTAGCAGGATGAAGAACGTTATTTGTAGACATCATCAGCACGCGCGCTTCAAGCTGCGCTTCGAGTGACAATGGTACGTGAACGGCCATCTGGTCGCCATCAAAGTCGGCGTTAAAGGCAGCGCAAACCAATGGGTGAAGCTGGATCGCCTTGCCTTCAATCAGAACCGGTTCAAATGCCTGAATACCAAGACGGCAGTGTCGGTGCACGGTTCAACAGAACAGGATGCTCGCGGATGACTTCGTCCAGGATGTCCCAGACTTCCGGCTTTTCCTTCTCAACCAGCTTCTTGGCCTGTTTGACGGTGGATGACAGTCCCTTGGCGTCAAGGCGCGAATAGATGAATGGCTTGAACAGTTCCAGCGCCATCTTTTTCGGCAAGCCGCACTGATGCAGCTTAAGCTCAGGACCAACAACGATCACAGAACGCCCTGAATAGTCGACGCGCTTGCCGAGCAGGTTCTGCCGGAAACGACCCTGTTTGCCCTTGAGCATGTCAGCCAGCGACTTGAGCGGACGCTTGTTGGCACCGGTAATGACGCGGCCACGACGACCGTTGTCAAACAGGGCATCAACCGACTCCTGCAACATACGCTTTTCATTACGGATAATGATGTCGGGCGCACGCAGTTCAATCAGTCGCTTCAGACGGTTGTTACGGTTGATAACGCGACGATACAAATCGTTCAGGTCGGACGTTGCAAAACGGCCACCATCAAGCGGAACCAGCGGGCGCAGTTCTGGCGGGATCACCGGCACAACTGTGAGGATCATCCATTCCGGCTTGTTGCCAGACTCAATAAAGCCTTCAACAATTTTCAGACGCTTTGCGAGTTTCTTTGGCTTCAGCTCGGTTGTAGCTTCAGCAATGCCGACCCTGAGTTCATCGCGAAGCTTTTCGAGTTCAATCCCCATCAGGATTTCACGGATGGCTTCAGCACCAATACCTGCAGTAAAGCTGTCAGCGCCATATTGCTCTTGCGCTTCCATGTACTGTTCTTCGGTGAGCAGTTCACCGTGCTTCATTGGAGACAGGCCAGGCTCTGTCACAATGTAGTTTTCGAAATAGAGAACCCGTTCGACATCCTTCAGGGTCATGTCCAGCAGCATTGATATGCGCGACGGCAATGACTTGAGGAACCAGATGTGAGCAACAGGAGCTGCAAGTTCAATGTGGCCCATGCGTTCGCGACGAACCTTTGCGAGCGTGACTTCAACACCACACTTTTCGCAAATGATGCCCTTGTACTTCATGCGCTTGTACTTGCCGCACAAGCATTCATAATCCTTCACGGGACCAAAAATCCGCGCGCAGAACAATCCATCACGCTCCGGCTTGAATGTCCGGTAGTTGATGGTTTCTGGCTTCTTGATCTCGCCGAAAGACCACGACAGGATCTTTTCTGGTGACGCGATGCCGATCCGGATTTGTTCAAAGGTCAATGGCTGACCTGCCGGATTGAATACGTTCATGACCTCTTGGTTCATGTAATACCTCTATTCCTTTGTCGCAGACGGGGCTGGTCCGCTTTTCGGAGTGTCTGGTTTGTGTTTCATAAAAACCACCGAACGGGCCCGATGCCGATGGTTTCCATAGCCAGACAGGATCAATGAATGACCCTGCCCGGTAGTTTCGTTGTTTACTCTGAGTCCTGCAAATCGACACTGAGGCCGAGTGAACGCATTTCCTTCACAAGTACGTTGAAGCTTTCCGGAATACCGGCTTCGAACGCATCATCACCGCGCACAATCGCTTCGTACACCTTGGTTCTGCCGGCAACGTCGTCAGACTTGACTGTGAGCATTTCCTGGAGGGTGTAAGCTGCGCCATATGCTTCAAGCGCCCACACTTCCATTTCACCAAAGCGCTGACCACCGAACTGCGCCTTACCACCCAGAGGTTGCTGGGTAACGAGCGAGTAAGGTCCGATTGAACGAGCATGGATCTTGTCATCCACCAGATGGTGCAACTTGAGGATGTAGATGTATCCTACTGTTACCTGTCTGTCGAATGGTTCGCCTGTGCGTCCATCATACAAGGTGACCTGACCTGATGTGTTCAAGCCGGCATGTTTGAGAAGCTCAGAGATGTTTTCCTCTTTCGCGCCGTCAAACACAGGGGTTGCAATAGCCACACCATCGCGCAGACTGTCACCCATTTCAGCAATTTGCTCATCGTCAAGAGCTTCGATCTCTTCGTTTTTACCGTAGACGAATTCCAGCTCCTTGCGAAGATTTTGCGCCTTATGGGTCTCGCGATAGGCATCAACCATTTCACCAATGCGCTTGCCAAGACCGCGGCAAGCCCAACCCATGTGGGTTTCAAGGATCTGACCGACGTTCATGCGGCTAGGCACACCAAGCGGGTTCAACACGATGTCAACCGGCTGACCATCCTCAAGATATGGCATGTCCTCATCGGCAACGATGCGTGATACCACACCCTTGTTGCCGTGACGTCCGGCCATCTTGTCGCCTGGCTGGATTTTGCGCTTAACAGCAACAAAGACCTTGACCATCTTCATGACACCAGGAGGCAGCTCGTCACCACGCTGCAGTTTCTCGACCTTGTCCAGGAAGCGGTTTTCAAGACGCTTCTTCGACTCATCATACTGCTGGCGCATGGCTTCAAGTTCAGCCAATGCCTTTTCGTTGGACAAAGCTATCTGCCACCACTGCGAACGAGGAATGTCATCCAGGTTTGCTTCCGTGATCTTGCCTTCCAGCTTGTGACCCTTCGGTCCACCGGATGCCTGCTTGCCTTTCAGGAATTCTGACAAACGACCATAGGAGTTACGATCCAGAATGGTGAGTTCGTCATCGCGGTCCTTGGCAAGGCGCTCAATCTCTTCACGCTCGATTGCCAGAGCACGTTCGTCCTTGTCGATACCATGACGGTTAAATACCCGTACCTCAACAATTGTACCGGCAACGCCCGGTGGCAGACGCAACGAGGTATCACGAACGTCAGATGCCTTTTCACCAAAGATGGCGCGAAGTAGCTTTTCTTCTGGCGTCATCGGGCTTTCACCCTTTGGTGTGATCTTGCCGACCAGAATATCACCCGGATGTACTTCAGCACCAATATAGACAATGCCTGCTTCGTCCAGGTTTTTGAGAGCTTCTTCACCTACGTTTGGAATGTCGCGGGTGATTTCCTCAGGCCCAAGCTTTGTATCGCGCGCCATGACATCAAACTCTTCGATGTGGATCGAAGTGAAAACGTCATCACGAACCATGCGTTCGGACAAAAGGATCGAGTCTTCAAAGTTATAGCCGTTCCAGGGCATGAACGCGACGAGCACGTTCTGGCCAAGAGCCAGATCGCCAAGATCGGTTGATGGGCCGTCAGCGATAATATCGCCAGCCTTCAACACTTCACCAACACGCACCAGCGGACGCTGGTTGATGCAGGTGTTCTGGTTTGAGCGCTGGAACTTGTGCAGCGTGTAGATGTCCACACCGGATTTTGTTGGATCAGTTTCTTCCGTTGCGCGGATAACGATACGCTTGGCGTCAACCTGATCTACAATGCCGGATCGGCGAGCTGTAATGGCAGCACCGGAGTCACGTGCAACAACTGCTTCCATGCCAGTACCGACAAGCGGTGCATCAGTACGCACCAACGGCACGGCCTGTCGTTGCATGTTTGAGCCCATCAAAGCACGGTTCGCGTCGTCGTTTTCGAGGAACGGGATCAGCGCTGCAGCTACGGACACAAGCTGCTTTGGAGACACGTCAACATAGTCAACACGCTCTGACGGCACGGTCATGACTTCACCATGCTGACGAACAAGCACCAGTTCTTCGGAGAACTTGCCATCCTTGGTCAACTCAACGTTGGCCTGGGCAATGTGTGGGCGGTTTTCCTGAATAGCTGAAAGATACTCAACTTCAGTTGTAACCTTGCCGTTCACCACCTTGCGATATGGTGTTTCAATGAAACCGTACTTGTTGACCCGTGCAAATGTGGCCAGCGAGTTGATCAGACCAATATTTGGACCTTCCGGTGTTTCAATCGGGCAGATACGACCATAGTGGGTTGGATGAACGTCACGAACTTCAAAGCCAGCACGCTCGCGGGTCAGACCACCTGGGCCAAGTGCCGACAGGCGGCGCTTGTGAGTGATTTCTGACAACGGGTTGGTCTGGTCCATGAATTGTGACAATTGCGAAGAACCAAAGAACTCACGCACTGCAGCGGCTGCTGGCTTGGCGTTGATGAGATCATGCGGCATGACAGTGTCGATGTCGACGGTTGACATGCGTTCCTTGATGGCGCGTTCCATGCGGATAAGACCCAGGCGATACTGATTTTCCATCAACTCGCCAACAGAACGCACACGACGGTTGCCCAGATGGTCAATATCGTCGATCTCGCCCTTGGAGTCGCGCAGTTCAGCCAATGTCTTGACGACTGATATAATGTCTTCCTTGCGCAATACGCGCATGGTGTCCGGGGCATCAAGCTCCAGACGCATGTTCATTTTTACACGACCAACAGACGACAGGTCATAGCGTTCCGGATCAAAGAACAAACCATTGAACAGTGCTTCTGCGGTCTCACGCGTTGGTGGTTCACCTGGGCGCATGACGCGGTAAATGTCTACAAGCGCCTGCTCATAGCTTTCGACCTTGTCAGCCATCAGGGTGTTGCGGATATAAGCGCCTGTGTTGATATGGTCGATATCAAGCAGACGAATTTCCTTGTAGCCAATTTCACCAATGAGCTCCATCAGTGCAGCATCAATTTCTTGACCCGCTTCTGCATGGATTTCACCAGTCGTAGCATCGACCATTTCATCGGCAATGTACTGACCGTGTAAATCTTCATTCTTGATGAGAAGCTCTTTCAGCCCCTCTTCAGCCAGTTTGCGCGCAAGACGTGGCGTGATCTTTGTGCCTGCCTCAACAACAACCTTCTTGCTCTTGGCGTCTATAAGGTCATTGACAGGCTTGACACCACGATAGCGCTCTGGATCAAACGGCATGCGCCATCCGTCCTTGGAGGCGGTAACACTGACTGTGTTGTAGAACGTATGGAGGATTTCCTCACCGTCCATTCCCAGCGCGTGCAGCAATGCTGTCACCGGCAGTTTTCTGCGACGGTCAATACGCACATGTATGATGTCCTTAGCGTCAAACTCAAAGTCCAGCCATGAACCACGATATGGAATGATGCGGGCTGCAAACAGTAACTTGCCCGAAGA
The DNA here is from genome assembly GCA_049679775.1 of Anderseniella sp. Classification (GTDB taxonomy): domain Bacteria; phylum Pseudomonadota; class Alphaproteobacteria; order Rhizobiales; family Aestuariivirgaceae; genus Anderseniella. The sequence goes on along the minus strand of JBAUGO010000195.1, from coordinate 4,439 downwards.
ATGGGTTTTTCCACGGTCATGATCAAAGAACACACCAGGTGAACGGTGCATCTGGGACACGATAACGCGCTCAGTACCGTTCACGACAAATGTGCCGTTCTTGGTCATGAGTGGTATATCACCCATATAGACGTCCTGTTCCTTGATGTCCTTTACAGACTTGGCGCCTGTATCTTCATCAATTTCAAATACGATAAGACGCAAGGTGACTTTTAGCGGCGCTGCGAAAGTCATTCCGCGCTGCTGGCACTCTTCAACGTCATATTTAGGATCTTCAAATTCGTAGGTCACATATTCAAGCATTGCCTGACCCGAAAAATCACTGATCGGGAAAACAGACTTGAACACCGCCTGCAGACCTTCTGCATGGCGACCACCTTCAGGTTCTTGAACCTGAAGAAACTGGTCATATGAATCTTTTTGAACCTCAATAAGATTCGGCATCTCGGCAACTTCATGAATGTTGCCGAAGAACTTGCGGATACGTTTGCGGCCAATAAACGTTTGCGACATTTGTCATCCTTCGCATTTTATCTATCGTGCCGTGGTTGGCAGGATAGTAATTCAACCAAGCCGGAATGGCGGCTTTCCGGGCAATCAATTTCAAGTGAACCTACACGAGAAACTGACTGCACGGGAAACCGCCCCAACGCCTCATAAATTCCTGAAACCATCTCAAATCCGACAGGATTCAGGACCGATCAGGAGGAATCTAAACGAACTCATAGCAGAGTTGGTGCGATTCCTCCTGCACCGGATTTAGTAGTCAGGGCAGCTTACTTAAGCGATACCTTGGCGCCAGCAGCTTCGAGCTTCTTCTTAAGCTCTTCTGCTTCTGCCTTTGGACAAGCTTCCTTGACGGTCTTTGGTGCGCCTTCAACAAGGTCCTTGGCTTCTTTCAAGCCCAGACCGGTGATTGCGCGAACTTCCTTGATGACTTCGATTTTCTTTTCGCCAGCAGCTTCAAGAACAACGTCAAAGTCGGTCTTTTCTTCAGCAGCTTCACCACCAGCAGCAGCGCCACCAGCAGCAGCAACAGCAACAGGAGCAGCTGCAGAAACGCCCCACTTTTCTTCAAGCATCTTTGAAAGCTCAGCAGCTTCCATAACTGTCAGGTTAGACAGGTCATCAACAATTTTAGCAAGATCAGCCATTTTTTCGTCTTTCATTTAACAATTTGAACAAGTTCAGTGAATGGACACGGCCAATCAAGCCGCTTCTCCCTTGTCGGCGTAGGCCTGCATGAGCCTTGCGAGCTGACCGGCAGGCGCCTGCGTGACACCCGCAATACGGGTAGCCGGCGTCTGAATCATGCCCACAAGCTTAGCGCGCAGCTCATCGAGCGACGGCAGTTCAGCAAGTGCCTTGACACCATTAGCATTCAGTACCGATGATCCGAGCACACCACCCAGAACAACGAGTTTTTCGTTGGTCTTTGCGAATGCGGAGATGATCTTTGGTGCTGCAACCGGATCATCCGAGTAGGACAACATGGTTGGACCTGTAAACAGATCTGAAATGCCAGCAGCATCAGTGCCTTCAAGAGCAAGTTTAACCAGACGGTTCTTGGCAACTTTCGTTGCACCGCCTGCCTCGGCCATCTTTTTCCGCAGATCATTAACCTGTGGAACTGTCAGACCGAGATTGTGGGTCACTACAACAACGCCGGATTCCTTGAATACGGTGTTGAGTGTCGCGACGAGCGTTTGCTTTTCTGCTCTATCCACTAGCTCTCTCCAGTTTACCCGGGTCTTATACCGGGCGGTTGCACGAAGCCGTTTGCCTTGAAACGTCATTGCAACCAGCCGGTTGGCGAGATGCAATGTCGTCAAACCAAACGACACTCCACTTGCCTGTCCTCGTCACTGCACATGATGCACAGATCAGATCACTGGTAGTTCAAACTGTCTTATCTGCATAATTGCAGAAAATCAGTCGAACACCTTGTCTCATGCGGGCTGCTATCCAGCGTTTAAGCCATGATCCTTGACGATCATGACGCCTGCAATCTCGGACAGGTCTGAACCGGTTTCCCGGCTCACCCTGCTGTTCCAGTCCAGAAGGACCAAATCAGCAGGTAACTCTTGAAACTTCAGTTTCAGGCTTTCTCGCCTGCTACTGAAGATACGTCAATTTTCAGGCCAGGGCCCATTGTCGATGACAATGAAAGACGCTTGATGTAGGTTCCCTTCGAACCCGTTGGCTTGGCCTTGGAGACCGCATCAACGAATGCACGAACGTTTTCAAGCAGTTTGTCATCGGCAAAGCTGACCTTGCCAACGCCGGCATGTACAATGCCAGCCTTTTCAACGCGAAACTCAACGGAGCCACCCTTGGCAGCCTTGACTGCTGAGGCAACATCCGGTGTCACAGTGCCAACCTTGGGATTTGGCATCAGGTTGCGTGGGCCCAATACCTTACCAAGACGGCCAACCAGTGGCATCATGTCAGGCGTTGCGATGGCGCGATCAAAGTCAATCTTGCCACCTTGAACGATTTCGACCAGGTCTTCAGCGCCCACTACGTCGGCACCAGCTGCCCTGGCTTCATCAGCCTTAGCATCGCGCGCAAACACAGCAACGCGTACATCGCGGCCCGTTCCACCCGGCAATGCAACAACACCACGAACCATTTGGTCAGCGTGGCGAGGATCAACACCAAGGTTCATGGCCACTTCAATGGTCTCATCAAACTTGGCAGTTGCGCGCTCCTTGACCAGCTTGATTGCTTCCGCAATCGAATAAGCCTTGTCGCGATCAATGCCTTCAGCAGATTTGACGTAACGTTTTCCCATTTTTGCCATGACGTTTATCCTACAACTTCCAGGCCCATTGACCGGGCAGATCCAGCGATAATCTTTTCAGCGGCATCCATGTCGCGCGCATTCAGATCGACCATTTTCTTTTCAGCAATTTCACGCACCTGAGCACGCGTTACCTTGCCTATGAAAGTACCCTTGCCAGCCTCTTTATGGCCTGACTTGATGTTGGCTGCCTTCTTGAGGAAGAAAGAAGCCGGTGGGGTCTTCATGACGAAAGAAAAAGACTTGTCCTGAAACGCTGTAATAACGACCGGGATTGGAGCACCCTGCTCCATCTGCTGTGTTGCAGCGTTGAACGCCTTACAAAATTCCATGATATTGAGACCACGCTGACCGAGAGCGGGGCCTACCGGTGGAGAAGGATTAGCCTGTCCAGCCGGAATTTGCAGCTTGATATAGCCGAGAACTTTCTTTGCCATTTTACTTTCCCTCGTCGCAGCCCGCTATTTGTTGGCCATGACATTAGAGGTTAGTGGTCCGGATTTCAGGTCTTTAACCTGTTGGCCTCCCACCGTTACACCGGTTCAGATCAAGCAGCTATGACAGCTTTTCGACCTGCCCGAATTCGAGCTCAACCGGCGTGGGCCGGCCAAAAATAGATACTTCAACCTTGAGGCGTGAACGTTCTTCATCAACATCCTCAACAAGGCCATTGAATGATGCAAACGGGCCTTCTGCCACACGCACCTGTTCACCAACCTCAAACATAACTGTTGGACGAGGACGCTCTACACCTTCCTGAACCTGACTCAGGATGCGAGTGGCCTCGGCCTCGGAAATCGGCATGGGCTTGTTGTCATGCCCGAGAAAACCGCTAACCTTAGGTGTATTCTTGATAAGGTGATAAGCCTCATCAGTCATATCCATCTTCACCAGAACGTAACCAGGGAAGAAACGGCGCTCAGACTGAATCTTTCGGCCACGGCGCATTTCGACAACTTCCTCGGTTGGTACCAGCACCTGCTCAAACAGGTCAGACAACCCCTTGGAGGCAGCCTGTTCCCGAATGGAGTCAGCAACCTTCTTTTCGAAGTTCGAATAGGCGTGAACGATGTACCACCGCTTTGTCATTTTCCGCTCCTGCCAATCAACCAATTCAAGACCTGAAGAGGAGCAAATCAATGCCCCACTTCAAGATAGCATCAACACCGAGGAAGAAAATCGCAGCAACCGTAGACAAGATCAGCACCATGATCGTGGTGATGATTGTCTCACGCCTCGTGGGCCACGTAACCTTCTGCGTTTCAGCTCGAACCTGCTGAAAAAACTCAAATGGATTGGTTTTTGCCATATTCCTGTTTCGCCTCTTCTGCCAGATACAGTATCTGACAGCATTCTTTACCGGTGGCAGGGGCGGAGGGTCTCGAACCCCCGACCTGCGGTTTTGGAGACCGCCGCTCTACCAACTGAGCTACACCCCTAAACCAGGAGCGAGAACCCAGATATGGCCCCTCGCCTATTCCTGTTCAAGCAAGTCCAAATAATTCAGACTTACTCAATAATGCCTGCAACGACACCGGCACCGACAGTACGTCCACCTTCACGGATGGCGAAGCGCAGCTTCTCTTCCATCGCGATCGGGGTGATCAGCTCAACCTCAAACGACACGTTGTCGCCA
>JBAUGO010000194.1:0-9628 GCA_049679775.1 Anderseniella sp. | reverse complement strand
GGCGAAATGATTGCCCCCCTGCTCAAACGCCCGACCAGCCTGATTGTCACCGACGAAAATGTCGCTCATCATCACCTGAAAACCCTGACAGCAAGTCTCGACAAGGTAGGCATTGCCCACAGTTCGATAATTCTGCCTGCTGGCGAAGCAACCAAAAGTTACGCGCACCTGGCGCAAGTGTGCGATGGAATTATAGCTGCCGGCATGGAACGTAATGATCGCATCATAGCGTTTGGTGGCGGTGTCATTGGCGACCTGGCGGGATTTGCAGCTTCCATCGTGCGCCGCGGCATGGACTTCATCCAGATCCCGACATCGTTACTAGCCCAAGTGGACAGCTCTGTTGGGGGCAAGACCGGTATCAATTCTCCCTATGGCAAAAACCTGGTGGGCGCCTTTCATCAACCTGTCGCTGTGCTCGCCGACATTGCCCTATTGAATACCTTGCCACAGCGCGAACTGGCAGCCGGTTACGCTGAAGTCGTCAAATATGGCTTGCTGGGCGATGCAGGCTTTTTCAACTGGCTGGAAGACAACGGCCAGAGGGTTTTCACTGATGATCCGCAAGCGCGCGTTCATGCCATCAGAACTTCATGCCAGGCGAAGGCTGCCATCGTGGCGCGCGATGAAAAGGAAACAGGCGATCGCGCCTTGCTCAACCTGGGTCATACATTTGGCCATGCACTGGAAAGTGCAACAGGGTATGGCGACAAACTTCTGCATGGAGAAGGCGTGGCCATTGGCATGGCGCAGGCATTCAGGTTTTCTGAACAGCTTGGCATTTGCACACCAGGTGCAGCAGCGCGCATGGAGACCCACCTCAAATCGGTTGGGCTTCCAACAAGCGTAACCCACATCAGACAGCACCTGCCGGATGCCCGAAAACTGGTCGAAATCATGCGCCAGGACAAGAAAGCCGACGCAGGACGGATCAATTTTGTTCTGGTAAAAGATATAGGCCATGCCTACATCGACAAAACGATAGAAGAGGACGGCCTGATAAAGTTCCTTGAGGCCGAATTGAAAATACAATGACGATGACAATTGGCATCATGCTGGGTGCAGCCCTGGGGCTGATCATACTGTCTGCCTTTTTTTCCGGTTCCGAGACAGCCCTGACCACATCATCACGCGCCAGACTGCACGAACTGGAAAAGCGCGGTGAAAAACGCGCAAGCACGGTGCTCGGTCTGAAAGAACAACCAGAGCGATTGATCGGCGGTATTTTGCTGGGCAACAATCTGGTGAACATTCTGGCATCGTCACTGGCGACAAGTGCGTTTCTGCAATTGTTTGGTGACGCTGGTGTCGTATGGGCCACTCTGGTGATGACTGCACTTGTGCTGGTATTCGGCGAGGTGTTGCCGAAGACATATGCCATTGTATATCCCGAGCGGTTTTCGCTGTTTGTGGGCTCAGCCATATCGCTATTGGTAAAAGTGTTTGGCCCGGTTGTCATCGGTGTCGAAATGATCGTGAAAAACGTACTGTCACTGGCAGGCGTTGATCTCAGCAACACAGGTAATATCCTCTCACCCCAGGAAGAAATCCGTGGCGCAATCAACCTGCACCACAAGGATGGTACAGTGGTCAAGAACGACCGTGACATGCTGGGAGGCGTTCTGGATCTGTCTGAACTGGACCTCTCGGACCTGATGGTTCACCGCACAAAAATGTTTTCCGTTGATGTGGCCACACCACCTGACGAGATCATTTCAGAGCTTTTGAAATCAGGCTTCACACGCGCGCCTGTGTGGAAAGACAACCCGGATAATATTATAGGTGTGCTGCATGCCAAGGACCTTCTTGCAGCCTTGCAGGCACAAAAAGGCGATGCATCAAAGCTCAACATCATGAGCGTGTGCAGCGCCCCCTGGTTCGTGCCGGACACAACTACAGTGAACGATCAATTGTCGGCCTTCTTGCGTCGCAAGGCTCACTTTGCGCTGGTTGTCGACGAATACGGCGAAGTGATGGGTATCGTCACGCTGGAAGACATACTGGAAGAAATTGTTGGCGATATAGCCGATGAGCACGATGTCATCGATGCCGATGTGGCACGTGAGGAATCCGGCTCGATGATCGTCAACGGAGCCGTTCAGATCCGCGACCTTAACCGGAAAAATGACTGGCAACTGCCTGATGAAGAAGCCAATACCATAGCAGGACTTGTGATCCATGAAGCCAGCATGATTCCGGAAAAGGGTCAGGCATTCACGTTTCACGGGTTCAGGTTTGAAGTGGTGGGCCGCAAGCGTAACCAGATTACCCGCATCAGGATAACGCCTTTGAAAAAGGCAGCCTCCCCCACAACCTTGAGCAAGCGTAAGAGTTAAAGGACGCGGCACAGCCTCAAGGCATCGTAGATCGCGGCGGCAACATTGCGCGAGGCTGCTGCATCACCGATCCTGTATAGCTCATAGCCATCACGTTTGCCCTTTGGTTGGGGCACATTGGCTATCAGGGCGTCAATATCCTTGATGCCCTCATTGGCAGAGCCTGCACGAAGATCCTGATAAATACCGTCAGCTGGTATGGTGCCGTGATCCACAACGACCTGGTCGAATATCCGCTCCTCAGTGGTATCGGTAAACTCATTATACAAGGTGGCCTTCAGCCTGTTACCTTCTTGCGTGACACCTGTCAGTTCCCTGTCACGCATGACTTCAAAACCAAGCTTGTACATCTGGCGTTTCCAGGCAACACGTTCAGCATAAGCCTGTTCTTCAACAACCATATCGTCCTGGGTCACAAATGTTACCTTGCGACCTTGCGCACTGAGCTTTTCTGCCGCCGTCATGGCGGAGTGCCTGCCGGTGCCATCATAAACCAGAACATCGTCTCCCGGCGCGACTGAACCAGCAATCATATCCCAGGAACTGGTACACAGGTCAGCACCTTCAATCCAGCCCGGATTAGGCACACCACCAGTGGCAATGATAACCACGTCAGGCGAAAGGCATGTAACGTCGCCAGGCTCGGCAAAGCAATTATAGCGAACCTCAACACCAAGCTTTTCAAGTTCGGATACGCGCCAGTCAATGATGCCGACAAGGTCCTTGCGCCACAGGCTTTGACGCGCCAACAAGAGCTGTCCACCAAGTTGGCCTGAAGCCTCCAGCACTGTCACATGATGACCACGCTCGGCGCAAACGCGAGCAGCTTCCAGCCCGGCCGGTCCTCCTCCAACCACGACAATGCGACGCGGATCAGCAGCCTTTTCGATCGAGTGGCCAACGCCCAATTCACGTCCCGTGGAAGGATTGTGCAGGCAGGTTGGGCGTGCCTTGCTCATGCAATGAGTGGCCCCCACACACGGGCGAATTCGATCTTCCTCACCGCGCATCAGCTTGGCAACAATATGGGGATCTGCAATGTGGGCCCGCGTCATGGCTGCCATATCTATCAGGCCATCGCGTATGGCATGGCGCGCCGTTGCCAGATCTGCAATCCGTGCGGCATGAAACACCGGTCGCGACATTTCACGTTTGAATGCAGCCGCTTTCTCAAGCCACGGCGCAATGCCTGACGCCATGTTGGGCATATTGTGCATGGCAAGCGAGTAATAGGTATCCATACGCCCATAAATGGCATTGAAAAAATCAACCAGGCCTTCTGCTTCAAACAGTTTTGCAGCCTTCACTGCATCATCAAAGGTCAAGCCTTCGGCAACGCCCTCATCAACAATATAACGCATGCCAACCAGAAAATTGTCGCCTGTGCGCTTGCGAATTTCACGATAGACTTCCAGGGCGAAACGAGCACGGTTTTCAAGCGATCCGCCATATTTGTCGGTGCGTTTATTGGTGGCCGGAGACAGGAACTGGCCAACCAGATGACCGCCAAACAAGGTCTCCAGGCCATCAAGACCACCTTCCTTGCAGCGTGCAGCCGTATCACCAAATGCCTTGATGACACGGGCAATATCATGCTCGTCCATTTCGCGCGGGATCGCCCTGTGGCGCGGCTCGCGTACCGGCGATGGACCAATCATCTCAAGCCAGTGATCGCCATAAGGATCACCCCTCCTGCCCAGATGCGTAATCTGGCACATGATGGCGCAACCGTGCTTGTGGATGCGCTCGGAAAACTGTTGCAGGTGAGGAATACAGGCATCATTGCCCAGATGCAGCTGATTGAACGTGTTCGGGCTGTCAGGCGCGACGTTTGAGGAGCCGCCGAACATGGTCAACGCCAGACCGCCCTTGGCCTTTTCCTCGTGATAGGCCTGATACGCCTCTTGCGGATATCCGTCCTTGTCCATCCCGCTTGCATGGCTGGTGCTCATGATGCGGTTCTTTAGCGTGATGTGACCAATGGTAAGCGGCTGTAGTAGCGGATCTGTGGAAATCTGTGTCATGGACAGATATCAAGGCACTTTAGCAGAAATAGCAAGAGCGTGAACACGCTCTTTCAACTCCTCTGCCAGGACTTCGTTGACCATTCGGTGTCGCTGTACAAGGGACTTGCCTTCAAACGCCGCTGCCTCGATCTTGACACGGAAATGGCTCTCGCCATCCGCGCGAGCCCCGGAATGACCTGCATGAAGATGCGATTCGTCGATCACTTCCAGCGACTGCGGCATCAACGCAGCTGAAAGTTTTTCGGTTATTATCAGTCCAACCGGTCCAAGTTCCATGATTTTTGCGCCTCTTTATTATGAAATTCCACATTCATGACGTGTTCTTGATCTTTTAATGCGGACTTCGATTCCAAATGTCCATCATATCAGGTTATACTGCTTCCCCTCACAGGTTGAAACCACACGAATCTTGACCAGACCAGGCGACAAATGAAACTGAATTCCAAATATTTCGACGGCATCCGTATCAAGGGTAAAGGCAGCAAGCCTGAAGCCGAAGTCATTTCCTGTGAATGGCCCGACTGCAGCGAGGCCGGCAATTACCGCGCGCCCAAGGGCCGCAATGCGGAAGGGCAGTATTTCAGGTTTTGTGCAGCCCACGTCAAGGAATACAACAAGGCCTACAACTTTTTTGACGGCATGGCCGACAATGATATTGGCGCATGGATTAAGGCATCGCAGACAGGTCACCGTCCGACATGGAAGCTCGGGGACAGTTCGTGGGCAGAAAACAAACGCCGCCAGGCCGCCAAAAAAGTGGGGAGCAAGGGTCCCTCACGTGGTTTCAAGCACGATAGCCACATGAACGATGCGCACTCGATTTTTGAGGAAGCCGCCCAAAAGGCTGACGCATCGCGCCGCCGCGTGGGCAATGCTGAACGCAAAGCCCTGGACACGCTGGGCCTGGACCCTGGTGTCAACGCACAGGAAATCAAGGCACAGTACAAGATACTGGTAAAACGCTTTCACCCTGACGCCAATAATGGCAGCCGCGAAACCGAAGATCGCCTGCGCGAGATCATCACTGCCTACAATTATCTCAAAAGTGCCGGTATCTGTTGAAACTGGCACCAATAGATGTGCGCAATTGCAGCAAATGTTGCACTTGCTAGGGGCGTATATGTCAGACTAGAACATGTGTGCAGACACCATGTTTTGAACCCGGCTCTTGCCACCACAGGGCCGGGCATTGAATTTCCGGAGATCGTTTCAAATGAGCGCGAATAAAAAAGCTTTAGTACCTGGTTTGCCTGACAAGACAATCCCGGTTCGCAAGGTCTTCGGCATCGACAGTGACCTGAAAGTACCTGCCTATTCACAAGGCAATGAATACGTTCCTGAAGTGGACGAGGACTATCTGTTCAACCCGGAAACAACCATGGCAATTCTGGCAGGTTTTGCCCACAATCGCCGTGTCATGGTTTCGGGCTTTCACGGCACGGGTAAATCCACCCATATTGAACAGGTCGCTGCCCGGTTGAACTGGCCGCTTGTGCGCGTCAACCTGGACAGTCACATTTCCCGCATTGACCTTGTCGGCAAGGACGCCATCGTCATCAAGGACGGCAAGCAGATCACGGAATTCCGCGAAGGCATTTTGCCGTGGGCTTATCAGAACAACGTGGCATTGGTGTTTGACGAATATGACGCCGGCAGGCCTGACGTGATGTTTGTCATCCAGCGCGTTCTGGAAAGCTCCGGCCGTCTGACACTGCTTGATCAGGCGCGTGTCCTGAAACCCCACCCGGCATTCAGATTGTTTGCCACTGCCAATACGGTTGGACTTGGCGATACAACAGGCCTTTATCACGGCACCCAGCAGATCAACCAGGCCCAGATGGACCGCTGGTCGATCATCGTGCAGCTCAACTATCTGAGCCATGAGCAGGAATGCGGCATCGTCTTGTCCAAGAACAAGTCATACAATGATGCAGCCGGCAAGAAGACAATCTCGAACATGGTGCGACTGGCAGACCTGACGCGTAATGCCTTTATGGCGGGTGACCTTTCCACCGTAATGAGCCCGCGTACTGTTATCACCTGGGCTGAAAACGCGACAATCTTTGGCAATGTCGGCATGGCGTTCCGCATGACTTTCCTGAACAAGTGCGACGAGCTGGAGCGGTCCCTGGTGGCTGAGTTCTATCAGCGCTGTTTCGGTGAAGAGCTGCCTGAATCATCTGCCATGCTGGCCGTGACCTGAGAAACCTTGAAAAACTGATATTCCATGTCCCAGGATCGTGATGCACCGGTAGAAAACTTCAAGCGAGCCCTGACGCTTGCCATGAAGACGATTGCCGATGAGCCGGAACTGACATGTTCGTTCGGGGCAGAAAACCCGGGCATCACTGACAAGCGCGTGCGCCTGCCGCAGGTGACGCGTGATGTCACGGCAGCAGAAGTGGCTGTAACACGCGGACTGTCTGATGCCATGGCCATGCGCCTTGCAAATCACTCCACAGCCGTACATGCACGCTATCAGCCACAAGGCCAGCAGGCCCGCTCGGTCTACGAAGCAATTGAACAAGCCCGCGTTGAAGCGCTGGGGGCTCGGGTCATGCCCGGCATGGCCAGAAATCTGGCAGCAATGCTGGATAAAAAGTTCACAGACAAGGTGCTGGGCCCGTTGCGCAAGCGCGAGGATGCACCGCTTGAGGACGCACTGGCCTTGATGGTGCGTGAACGCCTTACGGGCGAGGCTCCCCCTGAGGCAGCCCAGAAACTTGTCGACCTGTGGCGACCCTGGATCGAGGAAAAGGCGGGGGCTAAACTCGACACTCTCGATACGGCCATTCATGACCAGCAGGCTTTTTCAAAGCTGACACGGGACATGCTTGCACAACTGGAAATGTCGGATGAGCTGGGCGATGATCCCGACGATAACGAAGACAATAACGACGACAGCCAGAACGAAGACGAAGCCGAACAGCAACAGCAGGAAACCGGTCAGGAAGACGCTGAAACATCTGCCTCCGAGGACATGGAGCAAGGTGAAGCCGACCAGGACGACACCATGGAAGATGCCATGGAGATGGACGGCTCTGAAGACCTTGACGAAATGCAGGGCGAAGAAGAACCAGATGGCGACCAGCCCTGGCGGCCCGAGCTTCCGTTTGCTTCAATGTCCAATGACAAGTTTTATCAGGTTTATACAGGTGCCTTTGACGAAACAATCGAGGCAGACGAACTGTGCGACCCAGAAGAGCTGACCCGGCTGCGCAACTATCTCGACAAGCAATTGTCGAGCCTGCAAGGCGTCGTGGCCAGACTGGCCAACCGGATGCAGCGCCGCTTGATGGCACAACAAAACCGCTCCTGGGATTTTGACCTGGAAGAAGGCATCCTTGATGCTGCAAGGCTTTATCGCGTGGTCATAGACCCGATGCATGCCTTGTCATTCAAGGTGGAGCAGGACACAAAATTCCGCGATACGGTCGTCACGCTGTTGCTTGATAATTCTGGCTCCATGCGTGGCCGCCCGATCACGGTTGCTGCAACATGCGCAGACATCCTCGCCCGCACCCTGGAACGGTGCGGCGTGAAGGTGGAAATCCTCGGCTTCACCACAAAGGCATGGAAGGGTGGACAGGCACGCGAGAAGTGGCTGGCTGACGGCAAACCCGCCATGCCGGGCCGATTGAATGACCTTCGCCACATCATCTACAAATCGGCAGACACACCGTGGCGACGTGCCCGGCGCAATCTTGGCCTGATGATGCGCGAAGGCCTGTTGAAGGAAAACATCGACGGCGAAGCGCTGATCTGGGCGCACAACCGATTGCTGGCACGCCCAGAACAACGCCGCATCATGATGGTGATTTCTGATGGTGCACCAGTGGATGATTCAACCTTGTCAGTCAATTCCGGCAACTATCTGGAAAAGCACTTGCGACAGGTCATCACCGACATTGAAAACCGCTCACCAGTTGAACTGATTGCCATCGGCATTGGCCATGATGTGACACGCTATTACAAGCGCGCGGTGACCATCGTGGATGCAGAAGAGCTCGGCGGTGCCATGACAGAAAAACTGGCAGAGCTGTTTGAAGAACGCCCCGCCGTGCCCCAGGCACGAGGCTCAAGAACTCGCAAGGCAGGCTGACATTATGCAGCAGCAACGGTCAGCAGCAGTCATCGCACTAACGTTTCTGATGCTGGTAACAGGTGCCGTTCACGGCCAGGTACAAGCGCAAGATACACGAGTTGAAGTAACCTCAAACTTGCGTGGCTTCGACCGGTTTTCAACGGCAGACAAGTTTGGCCATCTGACCTATATGGGCGGGCTGACCCTGAACAGTGACAACAGCGATTTTGGCGGTTTTTCGGGGCTTGAAGTCTCGCGCGATGGCAAGAAATTCCTGAGTGTAAGTGATGGTGGGCACTGGTTCTCTGGTGAATTTGTCTACAAGGACAACAAGCTGGTGGGCGTTACCAACACCTCTCTTGCCCCCATCCTGAACACCAAAGGCGAAGCTGAGACAAAGAAATCCCGTGTGGACGCAGAAACAGTCGCGGCCTGGAATGAGAAAGGCCTGGATGGCAAAGTCATTGTGGGGTTTGAGCGACGCGAACGCGTTAAACAGTTCAACATTGGCAAGCGCGGACTTGGTGACAGTGCAGAACGCATCAAATCACCCAAGGCCATGTCAGAGGGAAAAACCAATGGCGAACTGGAAGCCCTTGGACGGTTTTATGAAGGCCCGCTGAATGGATGGCTGATCGCCATATCCGAGCGCAACATGACATCTGAAGGCAACATTCGCGGCTGGCTGTGGCGCAAGAATAAAACCCATGAGTTTCATATTCCGGCTCATAAGGATTTCCTGGTGACAGGACTGGCCATTTTGCCGGGTGGCGAGGAAATCGTCACGGTAGAGCGCAGCTTTACACCGCCGGTTCTGGTGGGCATGGTCATTCGCCGTTTCAGGATCAAGGACCTGCAAAACAAGAACACTGGCCAAGGCGAATTGCTATTTGAAGGTATGCTCACCAAATATCAGATCGATAATATGGAGGGCATTGGAGCTCATGTAGACGATCGCGGGACAATATTGACGGTCATTTCCGACGACAATTTCAATACATCCGTGCAATCGACAGTGATGTTCCAGTTCCGTCTTGATCAGGACTGATCGGTCTCGACGGTACCGGTCACTTGCCCATCGATGCTCACTGCATTCTTGCGTGCCCAATAAGCCTTGACACCGTCAGGTCCCATTTCTTTATAAAACGGCAGAAGTTCATCGTACCCGCGCTGTGCAGAGA
>JBAUGO010000193.1:0-2575 GCA_049679775.1 Anderseniella sp. | reverse complement strand
CACCTGTTTCGGCAGCGCCGGTCAGGACCGAAAAGGATCTGTTTTCACCACGCCAGGTCAATGGCAGGCGAATGGCTGCAGCGCAGGCAACTGCTGCCGTAATACCAGGAACAACTTCCACTTCTATACCAGCTTCAATCAGTACTTCCTGCTCTTCACCGCCGCGCCCAAATATGTAGGGATCACCACCCTTGAGCCGCACGACCCGGAGTCCGGCATTGGCCTGTTCAAGCAATATGTCGTTGATGCGGGCCTGGCTGACAGACGGCTTGCCCGGCTCCTTGCCAACATATATGCGCAATGCATCGCGCCTTGCATATTCAAGGATCTCTTCAGTTACCAGGTTGTCATAAACGATGACATCAGCTTCAAGCAGGCGACGCTGGGCTTTCAGTGTCAACAATTCAGGGTCGCCTGGACCTGCACCAACCAGCGAGACAAAACTTTTCGTTTCACGTTGTTCTTTATTAAGAACAATATCTATGGATCTGGCAAACTCAAGTTTGTCACTTCGTTCAAAACGAGCGCGTATTTCACCAAAGTAAAACGATTGCCAGAAGTTGCGTCGTGCCTGACCTTTTTCAAGTGATTCAGCAACACGCGGTCGCAACGCCTTACCAGCCTCAATCAGATCGCCAATATGTGGAGGTAATTGTTTTTCCAGATGCGACTTGATGCCTTGCGCAAGGACAGGGGCAGCACCCTCGCTTGCGATGGCGACGGTTAACGAACCACGATCAAGTATGGCCGGCGTGATGAATGAGCATTTTTCCTGTCGGTCCACCACATTTATCGGAATATCGCGGTTTTCAGAGGCTTCGCAAACCAAATTCTCTTCATCTTCCGCTAAACCACATGCAAATACCAACGATGCACCATGAAGATCATCAGCCACAAATTCACGTGGGACAAGGCAGGCTCCTGAAGCATCTATTTCACGCGATAGTTCTTCCGAGGCGTAAGGTGTGATGACAACAAGGCGCGCTGGTGTCCGTGCCAACAGCCTGAGCTTTTGCGCAGCTTCCACGCCACCGCCGACAATGACCACGCAACGGTCTTTCATATCCAGATAAACAGGATAATAACGCATAGCAGTGCCTTTCTTGGCTGTTGGACGGTCTCAGATTTGAATGTGATATTACAGATGTTTTTTATAACAAACAATATGTTTGTTTTTTAGTATGTCAAATTTCGGTGATTAACTGATTTCGCCAACTACGGGACAGTTGACAATCATGCTGTTTCACGCGCATGACTTCACCCGTACGATTGCCTCGCGGGAGAGATCGAACAGTTACGACGCCGAAGGAGCAACCGCCCCGGAAACTCTCAGGCAAAAGGACCGCTTGGCAAACACACTCTGGAGAGTAGTGGTAAAGGTGCCACTCACCGAAGGGCGTAAGCTGGAAAATTCATCCGGCGAAATCTCTCAGGTCTTTGACAGAGGGGGCAAATACGGCAGGAACTGATCCTGCTGTTATTGCGACCTATGAAAAAGAGCCTGGAGATTATCTTGTCAAACGATCAATCCGGTGACCCTCTCAAGCAAACAAGGCTTTACGAAGCTCATGTGCGCCTTGGTGCACGTATGGTGCCGTTTGCTGGATACATGATGCCTGTACAATATCCCGGCGGCATATTGACCGAGCACAACCATACACGGGCAAAGGCTGGACTGTTTGATGTGTCCCATATGGGACAGGCCTGGCTCAAGGGCCCTGATCATGCCAGCATTGCAGCTGCGCTTGAACGCCTGGTACCGGCAGACCTTTTGTCGCTGGAGCCTGGCCAGCAGCGTTACACGCAACTGCTCAATGACGAGGGTGGTTGTATCGACGACCTGATGATAGCGCGCTCCGCCGCAGACGGCATGGACGGTGGGCTCTACCTGGTGCTCAACGCCTCGCGCAAGCAGGTGGATGTGGCGCACCTGCGAGCGCAGCTGCCTGCAGACGTGGAGCTTGAAGAGTTGCCGGATCTGGCGCTACTTGCACTGCAGGGACCAAAGGCGGAAGCGGTGCTGGAGTCTCTTTTGCCGGGCGTGGTGAAGCTTTCCTTCATGCACGGCGCACCGTTCAGCTTCGAGGGCGAAGGCATTTATGTCACAAGGTCGGGCTATACCGGTGAGGACGGTTACGAAATCTCTGTGCCGAATGACAAGGCGGAAGCCCTGTGGAATGCGTTGACAGCCCACGACGATGTGCTTCCCATCGGGCTCGGCGCGCGTGACTCGCTCAGACTTGAAGCCGGATTATCGCTGTACGGGCATGAACTCGACGAAACGGTCTCACCGGTTGAAGCCTCGCTATTATGGTCCATCCCAAAGCACAGACGACTTGCGGGTGGGTTTCCCGGTGCAGCACGCATCCAGTGCGAAATCGCGCAAGGCCCAAAACGCAAGATTGTCGGCATCAAGCCAGAAGGCAGGGCGCCCGCACGCGAGGGCACTGTCATTATGTCAGACGGCAAAGAAGTAGGCATTATTACATCTGGTGGCTTTGGCCCGACAGCTGGTGGACCGGTGGCGCTCGGCTTCGTGCCGCCTGACCTGACACGCGTAGGCACGAAACTCGAC
>JBAUGO010000192.1:0-2053 GCA_049679775.1 Anderseniella sp. | reverse complement strand
GCCTATGCCAGCCGGATGAAGCTAACAAAAATTCTTCTTAAAAGGGATTCGGCTTTCGCTGTTGAATTATCAGTATGAGGTTCGAATTAGTTTGAGAGTATCAAATAAATAGAGCGAGCCACAGTTTGAAGTATTCCGACAACGAACCCCTTTTCCGATCAAATCATATCTGAATGTCCGATATTCGAGGTAGTCAGCAATTTGGAAAAGACAATACCAAAGGCAGCTTTGGGCCGTTCTTACCGGCGTGACGACACCGTGCAGGCAAAATGCTGCGACCGATCTAATGGCGGCAGAGAGCCCTTTTTTACCGATGCTGCAAGCTGAACGAATGGCAGACAATGGTCTGATTTTGGACTTTCGTTCGAGCGAGCCTTCGCCGCCGGACGGCTCATCTTAGCGGTGCTTCACCAGACCTACCAAGTTTTGAACGAGGGAACAGGTAGAGCCACCAGCCCTCACAAAAAAAGCAACCTGCCCCCATGGGCAACGCGATCCGCAGACGTTAGTTCATCGACATCAAAAAGCCTGAAGCTGCTCAAAATACGAAGTCATCTGCCGTTGCAAAGCCAATTTGCCATGAGCCGGGTGGCTCAGACCGTGTCACTCATCAGCCCGAAACAAGATAGTTCCACGTTGCGCGATCAGCTTCACGTCGCCAGTCACGGGATGAAAGTAGCCCTCGACGCGACGCCCCTCAGGGTCTGTACCGTAGACTTCCCAGCAGCCGCCGTCGACCTTCATCCGTCGAACGGCCCAGCCCTCGCCTTCGAGCTTTTCGGTCAGGGCGTCTGAACTGAGCCAGTCTGATTGTTTCGTTGCTTCGCAGCTATACAAGCCGGTCGCGTTCGCGCCGGTGCCAAACAGGAGTGCTGCAGTCATTGCGGTCCAAAGAGTTCTTTTCATGGTAGGTCCTCATACAGGTTGGTGAGAGTGATGAAACTTGCGCCAAATGCGATAGGCTTCGAGCAGCGCAAGCGGTACAAAGTGAACAAGGGCGGGGCCCAAGTTGTTGTGCACGAAGATCCAGTGCAGCAGGGTCGCCACAGCCGCCACGTAGACCGTGCGTTGAAGCGTTTTCCAGGCGGGACCCATCCGACGTACAAATCCGTCGGTAGAGGTGATGGCCAGCGGGATAAAGATCACCATAGCCAGCCAACCGGTCCAGATGCCCAAGGCAGTGAACTCGGCCAGCATCGCGCGCAAGCTGCCCATGTCGACGATGTAGAGCAGCGTGTGGAATGCGGCATAAAAGAACGCGGCGACACCAAAATAGCGGCGGCGTTTCATCATCCAGCGCAGAAAGCCCGATCCGGGAAACAGCATCCGCAGCGGTGTGAGCATCATCGCGATGATCAGGAACCGGGCCGAGAATTCGCCAGTGGGGTGGAGCAGGAACTCGGTTATTGGCATCCCGTCAGGCCCCTCGGCACCGGACACCAGTGCCATGATCATAGGCACTGACGGCAGGGCCAGAAGGAGCCAGATAAAGTAGGGATGATCGACTGTTTTCCTTAACATGCGCGGTGTTTCCCAATCCAATTCATCTGCGGCTTAGACACTGCGCACCACGAGGTCGACACTGGCTTCTGTCTGCCCCTCCACGTCGACGAAAACCATGGATACAGCGGCGGCTTCACTTGGGGACAAGCGCCGGAAGATTCGGTCGCGGTCGTTTGCCGGGTGCCCGTCAATATAGAACTGGCTGGTCAGAAGCTCGGTGGCCCCGTCGAAAAGCTTCACATGAATATGCGGCGTGCGGCCGGGATAGGTCACGGGCTTGATGGTGCGGAACTCGTAGGTGCCGTCTTGTCCTGTGATGTCATGTCCAAACCCTTGGAATGCCGCATCGAAGGGAATGTTCTGGCGGTCACCGGGATGCATGTATTTGCCGTTCATATCGCATTGCCAGATCTCAATGCGCTTGCCTTCGAGAGGTGCCCCGTCTGCATCCAATGCGCGCCCCTTTAGGTTAAACACTTCACCCCCAGCCTCTTGGACTTTGCCCATAATCTTGACCAGGTCGTTGTCCACATCGGCACCCCGCATCGGC
>JBAUGO010000191.1:0-1719 GCA_049679775.1 Anderseniella sp. | reverse complement strand
TCGGGGAGGGAGAATGACGGTGCACGGGCTTCCTTTATGGGCCAGTGCATGATGGCGGCCATCAATCCGAATGCAACGCCAAGCCACCACACAGTGTCATAGTTGCCATTCAGGTCATAAAGCCTGCCACCAAGCCAGACACCGAGAAACGAGCCGACCTGATGGGAAAAGAACACGATGCCATACAACATTGCCATGTAGCGTGTGCCGCATATGACGGTCACCAGTCCCATGGTCAATGGCACCGTGGACAACCACAAAAGCCCCATGGTCGCGGCAAACAGAACGGTGGTCATTGGTGTGATCGGGAAAACGAAGAATGCTGTCATGACAATGGACCGCAGCAAATACAGGATCGTCAGCGAATAGCGGCGCGAATATTTGCCACCGACGATACCTGCCGTATACGCACCAACAATGTTGAAAAGCCCGACAATGCCGATGGACCAGGCGGCCAGCTGCGGGTCTATGCCATTTTCCACAAGCATGGAAGGCATGTGCACTGTCAGGAAGGCAACCTGAAAGCCACACACAAAAAAGCCGAGGGTCAGAAGCACAAAACTGGGATGGCGAATGGCACGTGAGAGAGCTTCGGAAAAACTCATTTCAAGCTCGGTTTCATCGCGGGCAACGCCACCGCTTGCCGCGCGTAAAGGCATGACCAGTGCCAGCATGAGCAGTACAGAACCAGCCAGCAGCAATAAAGCCATTGGCCAGCCAAACACGGAGATGAACCCTTGACCCAGCGGGGCAAAGACAAACTGACCCATTGAGGAAGCGGCTGTCGCAATGCCGAATGACCAGGAACGCTTTTCAGGTGGCACAAGACGGGCGAATGACGCCATGATCACGGAGAACGATGTCATGGCGATGCCAAGTCCCATCAACAAGCCACCAGATAGATAGAGCAGGCCGGGAGTGTCCGCGACCATGAGCAGGGCAGTGCCAGTTGCGTAGACAAGAGCGCCAACGACGATAACGCGGAATGTGCCGAACTTGTCAGCGAAAGCACCGGCAAATGGTTGCGCGATACCCCAGATCAGGTTTTGCAAGGCCATGGCAAGCCCAAAGGTCTCACGCCCCCAACCGTTTGCTTCGGTTATGGGGGTGTTGAACAACCCCATGGTCGAGCGCACACCAAACGCAATCATGGCGATCAGGCAACCGCAGGTGATGATGAGCATAGGATTGATGGCGGGCTTTGAAGTGGGGGTTTCTGAGATTGCCATGGAGTAAAACCTTTGCCATCGTGGAGTTGTCATAGATCAAAGATACGGTTGTTTATCTGGGGTAACTGTCAAAACGGAAAAGCGCAAGCAGGAGAATGAACATGGCAGATGTGCAAAACTCACCAGCTACAACCGCAACAAATACGGCTGACATAGCTGTGAAAGGCATGGCCAGTTCACGGGATGAAATCCAGCGAGTATTTGAAAACGGGGAATATCCGTACAAAACCATGCTGCGCCGTGATGCCTATGAGAAGCAGAAGGCGTTGTTGCAGGTTGAATTGCTGAAAATGCAGGAGTGGGTGAAGTCTACCAACCAGCGCATTGTCATGCTGTTTGAGGGGCGTGATGCAGCGGGCAAGGGCGGCACCATCAAGCGTTTTACAGAACACCTCAACCCACGCGGCGCGCGTGTCGTTGCGCTGGAAAAGCCAACTGAGCGCGAACAGACGCAATGGTATTATCAACGCTATATCCAGCACCTGCCGGC
>JBAUGO010000190.1:0-2334 GCA_049679775.1 Anderseniella sp. | reverse complement strand
CGATAATGGCGCGCATCCCGGCATGGCCGCTACCGAGATTATACTCGAGCATGGCGCAAATCTGGAGGTTGTATCTCCCGAGCGCATGTTCTCCCCGGAAATCGGAGGATTGAACCTTGTGCCTTATATCGAGAAGCTGCACGGCGCTGGTGCACAAATCACAACCATGATCCGCATAAAGTCCTTGAAGCGTGAGGGTAACAAGATCGCAGCCACCCTGGCAAGCGCCTATAATGGCGAGACAATTGGAGAGCGCGTGGTGGATCAGGTAGTTGTGGAGTACGCGACAACGCCGATGGATGAATTGTATTTCAAGCTGAAGCCACTTTCATCCAATGGAGGTGAAATGGATTATGACGCGCTTGTTGCGGGCGCTAAACAAAACGTACGCAGAAACAACGATGGATCGTTTCAATTGTTCAGACTTGGAGATGCTGTAGCTTCCAGAAATATCCACGCCGGCATCTATGATGCACTTCGCTTGTGCAAGGACTTATAAGCAGTATCCAAAACAAAAAAACACGCAACCGATTGCCCGATTGCGTGTCTTGATTTGACGCCCCATTGGTGGGGTCTATCTCCCTGTATATTCGATTACTGGCTCAGGTGCAGCTTGCGAAGTTCGTCCGCGATCTGCTGGAAGTTCTGGACCAGAGCCGCGTTTGATGGCGGATCAAAGTACTTTTCCGGGCTGGTAGCGCAGTTCTTGATCAAGGTACGCTGAGTTGCACTCGGCACGTTGTAGGCAAACGTATAAGATACGATATCCTTGGCCTTGACGTTGTCGCACGCCCTGCCCAACAACTGATTCTGCTTGTTGACTGCAGTCACATAGTTTGCTGACCCGAGGCGCGATTGCTGCAGATATCCGTATGCAGTATATGTCGACCTGTTGTGGTTGGTTTCACTGTCGAATGTATTCTCACCATCTGTCAGCAGCACCATGGCCTTGGTAATGTCTTCATTGTCATAACCGACACCTTCGGTAAAGGGTTCACCAGGTGAAATCACCCGAAGACCCCAGCCAACACCTTCAGCAACATGGGTGTAACCATCTGCTTGCATGTTATTGATGGTGGACAACACAGGAGCCTTGACATTGGTCAATGCCTGAATGGGCTGAATGTTACATCCCTTATTCGGGCCACGTGAAGTTACCGTAACACTTGCGCCACTGTATTTGCCATAGTGTTGCTGACGCATTGTAAGGTTGTTTGTACGGCTATCATTCAGATAGCTGTTTTTGTAATAGTTATGCTGGTTGCCAACCTTGAAATATGCGTTGCTTGTATTGTTTCCAGGTTCATCTGGTGCAAATGCAGGCACGAATAGATCGTTGCTATTGATCACTGGACCATCATCAACGGATCTGTTTCCGCTGCGAGACTCGACACAACCTGTCCATGACCTGTTGCTGATTGCTTGCCAGGCTTGCCAATTGTGCCAGGCACCACCAGTAAAGTTCTTTCTGGATTCCTGATTTGCACCAGTGCGGTCAAGCCAGGCAGCATTTGCCTTGTCCGGACCAACATTCACGAACTGGGAGAATGGCACCACACCAATCTTCAGTGTGTCAGCGACTTCACGAGGACCAAACAAGATTTCAACAAAGTCGCGAGCTGCCACTTTCAAGGTGGACAGACGACTTTGCGAGCCCATCGAACCGGTATTGTCAAATACCAGCACAACCTCAAGGCCGGTTGCTTCCTTGCTCACTTCCGAAGTTGCGGCAATCACTGTGCTATCAAAACCTGCAACCTTGGTGAGGTAATTTTCAACCTCGACCTGCGCACGAAGTGACAGTTCATTGCCACTGATCGACAGTGTCAATTCTGGAACGCCCGAGTTATTTGGCGTGCCGAAGTTTGACTTAAAGTAATCTTCAGCAATCCGGCGAAGTTCGGCATCTGACATATTGGACTCACGCCCTGCAGCAAGGGCTGCAGCGTCTACCGCTGCCTGCAAACGTGCGTGCACTGATACAAGGTTACCATAGTCAACCGCAGCACCTGCTGCCATTATCAGAGGAACAGCTACGGCAGCAAGAACTGGTGAAAGTGAACCAGCCTCATTTCGGCCAAAGCGCGTAAGCCTCGAAAGCTTTGCAATAAAGTTAACCAATTTTCTCTCTCCCGTATTTTGGCTCAGGCTCTCCACCTGATGACCTATCCTGCTGAGGGTATTCCTGCATCAGCAACATTTCAGACTGCACCACTTTTAACAGATGCATTGCAATTTCGGTGAATTTGAAGGAATTTGGGATAACAAAAGCTGAATCATTCCAGGGGCATTTGCCATAAATAGAAGCTGCACGTTAAGATGTCGCTCCCAAGT
>JBAUGO010000189.1:0-3361 GCA_049679775.1 Anderseniella sp. | reverse complement strand
GGATCGGCGGCTTTGCTGTCAATCATCCAGCCGTTTTCATGACGACAACCAAAACAGGTTCCATGAGTGTGCTTGTTCTGGCGCAGGTTGCGGGCTTGAGCTTGTGGTTTGTATCCTCGGCAACATTGCCCGGCATGATCGCAGAAACCGGCATGAGCTCATTTCAACAAGCGGCATTGTCCAGCGCAGTTCAGTTGGGATTCGTTCTGGGGGCATTTGCATCGGCATTTCTGGGCTTGGCCGACAGGTTCGACCCGCGACGGTTTCTGGCCTTTTCAGCGTGCCTTGCCGCGCTTGCAAACATTCTGTTGGCATTTGTGTCACCCGACAGTTTTGCCGCCATCGGTTTGCGATTTTTCACCGGGGCCATGCTGGCTGGCGTTTACCCGGTCGGAATGAAAATTGCCACTGGTTGGGGGTTGAAAGACAGGGGCTTGTTGGTCGGCGTTCTGGTTGCTGCCTTGACGCTTGGCTCATCACTACCGCATCTGGCGGCATTGCTCGGTGGGGCAGATTGGCGGATGGTGGTATACGCCACTTCACTTGCTGCCCTGATGGGAGGGTTACTTGCACTTGTTGCAGGGCTTGGTCCCTATCATGCTCGCTCGCCAGACTTTAAGGCCTCGTCGATCAAGCTGGCATGGACGAACAAGCGCATAAGACTGGCCTATGCCGGGTATCTTGGGCACATGTGGGAGCTTTATGCCTTGTGGGCCTGGATACCTGTTGCGGCGGCTGCATCCTATTCTGCAACAATGGGGCAGGCTGATGCCATGCCGCTTGCCAGGTGGACGGCGTTCCTTGCCATTGCATTGGGAGCTGTTGCCTGTGCTTTCGCAGCCACGGCTGCTGATCGGGTGGGCAAAGCCAATATTGCGATGGCTGCCATGCTTGTATCGCTGGTCTCGGGCCTTGCAACTGCGGCCAGTTTTGGTGGACCATGGTGGCTGACGTTTGTTTTGTTCATCATCTGGGGGATATCCGTAATTCCAGACTCACCACAGTTTTCTGCCCTTGTTGCTGATGCATCTCCACCTGAGCTGGCGGGCAGCCTCATGACATTTCAAACGGGTCTCGGCTTCCTGCTCACATTTGCAACGGTCCAGCTCACACCACTGATAGCGCAGGCTATCGGCTGGCAGGCAACACTTGCGCTACTCGCTGCAGGTCCGGCTATGGGGCTTGTGGCCTTATGGCCTTTGCGTGAACGTCACTGAATGTAGGCGCCATTTGAATAGAGTCCAAAAAATCTTTGTCATAATGGCTCCATGCATCTTTCTGATCTTGTGGTCAGGGGGTTATTCCATGGCCAAGCTGGGTTTGCGCCACGCTGAGCCCATGACATTTCTAGCCATGCGGTATGTGCTGGTTCTGATGCTCATGTGGCCGGTATACTTGGTAATGCGTCCACGCTTGCCTGAGCGTCTCATATCGTGGGTGCACCTTGCTGTCACAGGTTTGCTGATGCAGGCGATATATTTCGGCTTTTCCTATCTCGCATTTGCAGATGGCCTGTCTGCCGGAGGTGTTGCGCTGATTGTCTCCTTGCAGCCCATTCTCGTGGCAATTGCTGCACCTGTCTTTGTGCAGGAGATGGTTTCACGTTACCGCTGGCTTGGGCTTGTGCTTGGATTGACAGGTGCTGTGCTGGTGATCGGGTCTCGTCAGGAAATATCGACAAGTTCATGGTCGGGTGTCGTGTTCGCCATAATCGCTCTTGCTGCGATGTCAGCGGGGTCTATCTATGAAAAGCGTTTTGGTGTGAAGCAGCACATTGTCGTCACCACAATCGTGCAGTTCACCGTTGGCCTGCTGATAATCCTGCCAATTGCACTTGCACGCGAGACACTACGCATTGACTGGGTGCCGGAGCTGTACTGGTCGATGGCCTATCTGGTCATCGGAAACTCGATAATAGCTGTCTCCTTGCTGTTGTATCTCATCCGCGCTGGCGAAGTCAGTCGTGTTTCAGCCTTGTTGTTCCTTGTTCCTCCTGTTGCATCCCTGATGGCCTGGTTTGTGCTTGGCGAGCAAATGCCACCGCTAGCCTGGCTCGGCATGGCGTTGGCCGGGTCAGGTGTGCTCATGGCTTCAAGAACCACATCAAAACCCGTTGCAACAGCTAAAACAGCTCGGTGATTTTATCATCCGCCGGGCCCGGTCCCGTAGCTGCCAGTCTTTCCAGGTAAGCAGGTACAATGTCCTCGGCGCGGTCCACCACTTCAAAGTGAACCTCCAATCCGTCACGAATAAATTTCTCGTCGCGCATGTGCGAAATCAGCGTCAAGAGCGGTTGCCAGTAATTGTTGATATTGGCAACGATGATCGGTTTCCGGTGGCGACCAAGCTGGGCCCAGGTGGCTATTTCAACGAGCTCTTCCAGCGTTCCGATACCGCCCGGCAATGCCACAAAACCTGAAGCACGCTCAAACATCAGCATCTTTCTTTGGTGCATGTCGTCAACCACCACCAGATCATGCCCGCCATCATCAAGCATGCGTTCGCGATGAAGCAGGAATTTTGGAATGATACCAGTAACAGGCGCATTACCCGCTATGACACTGCGCGCGACCTCGCCCATGAGACCAATGCTGCCACCACCATAGACAAGTCCTATGCCGTGCTGCGCCATGCTGGAGCCAAGAGTTCGTGCTGCCTGTTTATAAGCTGGGTCGCGGCCATCGCCGGAGCCACAATAAACGCATAAGGATCGTTCAGGTTGTGTCGCGTGATTCGATTGCATGCCCTAGTGTGTCACAGGCAGACAGCCCTGCGTCAAGTGCGGTAATCACAAAGCATTGCTGCAACCAAGCATTGTTTGCACAAGCACACCAGCGACACTATGTAATATGCAAAGAAAGTATCAGGACGGGAACCCTCATGAAGCCTTTGGTATTGTTCAGCGGTTTGGCTCTTGCGAGTGCAGGTGGTTTGTTGGCATTGACTTATCAGGGATGGCGGGATGAGCCATCAGCGCTGACCTCACTGTCTAACTCCACTCAAGCGGTAAATATTGAAAAAGGTGAAGCGGTATCGACTCCACCAGCAACC
Source organism: Anderseniella sp. (assembly GCA_049679775.1). Taxonomy (GTDB): domain Bacteria; phylum Pseudomonadota; class Alphaproteobacteria; order Rhizobiales; family Aestuariivirgaceae; genus Anderseniella. The sequence continues at coordinate 310 of JBAUGO010000189.1, read as the reverse complement.
CAACCTGCAGCTCCCTCATCAACACCACCTGCGGGAACATCGGAGACTGCGAGCTCTGCCACGAACCAGGTTGAGACCCAACCAGCGCAACAAGGTGAGACCCAGCCAACCCAGCAAGGTGAAAATGAGCCGGCATCATTCGATATGGTGCGGGTCGATGAGGATGGCTCGGCGGTGCTGGCCGGACGTGCTGCCCCGGGTTCCAGGGTAGAGGTGCTCGTGGATGGTGTGGTTGCGGGCGAAACGCTAGCCAGCGAGCGCGGTGAGTGGGTGTTCGTCCCTGAGGCGTCGTTGCAAAAGGGTGCCCGCA
>JBAUGO010000188.1:0-2685 GCA_049679775.1 Anderseniella sp. | reverse complement strand
GTCAAAAGGTTTTCATGGTTGCTGGATTTCTAAAAAGGCTTAGGCTGGGGCAAGGACAGGGCAAAACTGCTGCGCCATCACCAAGCGAGCCACGATTGCCATCGGGCGTGCGCATATATGCCATCGGTGACATACATGGACGGCTTGATTTGCTTGAAGCACTGTATGGCTTGATCGATGAAGACAGGGCCGCCAGTCCTGTTACTCATAATGTTGAAGTGTTTCTGGGCGATTATATTGATCGGGGCTCCAACTCGAAACAGGTGATAGACTGGTTTTTGGCCGGGCCTAACAGGTCTTCTAAAAGAGTGACTCTCATGGGCAACCATGAATTTTTTGCGCTTGAATTTTTGAACAATGCCAGTGTCTTGTCGAGCTGGGGTCAGTATGGTGGGCTTGAAACCCTATTTTCCTATGGCTTGCGCTTAAAAATGCCACTGTCAGAAGATGAATTTGAGAAGGTGCAGGCGGAGTTACGGGAAGTCATGCCTCTTACCCATGTACAATTCATGCAAAACTGCCAGTTATCCTCGACCATGGGGGGTTATTACTTCGTTCATGCCGGAGTGAACCCGTCTTTGGCACTGAAAGACCAGGTTGCGGATGATCAGTTGTGGATCAGGGATCGGTTCCTTGAGCATGACGGACCGCTGGAAAAGATTATCGTCCATGGACATACGCCAAGTGAAGGCCCTGAGGTTGAGGCTTTTCGCATCGGTATTGATACTGGTGCCTATATAACAGGTCGACTGACATGCGCCGTTCTGGAAGGTAATGAGGTTCGATTCATAAAAACTTGAAGCGTTTGGGCTATTCATCAGTCCATGTTAAAGCTTTTGAAAGCCAAGTTAACTTATTGTTGCCTTGAAGTTATGCTTGTAAACAAGTAGCTGAAGGAATGTCTTGTTACGACAGTTCTGGAACTATCAAGTGCTGGTCATATCGGGAAAACCGCTAATTCCAGCCATAGAGTGGGTGAGATTTGGTCATGAGGCCTGGGGGAATGTTAAATAAATTCAAGTACATGTGCGCCATTGCTGTGACGCTGTCGCTTGTTGTTGGCTGCGAGTCTTCAGGCGGATTTGGATCCAGTGGACCGACTGCGTCTCCGGCTACATTTGCGGCTACGCAGCCTGCTGCACCGTCTGCACCGGTATCAACGGATGCCTATCAACTTGGTGCGGGCGACAAAGTGAGTGTTAATGTATTTGGTGAAAACGAATTGTCAGGCGAATTCCTGGTTGGGGATGATGGCCGTGTTGATTTGCCCTTGATCGGGGCGGTTGCAGCCCAGGGACAAACCGTGTCTCAGTTCCAGGATGCTGTTGTGCAGCGTTACTCCAGCGGCTACCTGAAAGACCCGAAAGTGTCGGTCTCGGTACTGAATTATCGCCCGTTTTTCATTCAAGGTGAAGTAGGTAAAGGCGGAGAGTACCCCTACAAGGCAGGGTTGACGATACAGGATGCTGTTGCAATTGCCGGTGGATACACATACCGCGCGAATACGGGTAAGGCATTTGTGCGTAGAGCCGGGCAGGATCAGGAAGTAGAAGTCCAGACGAATCAACGAGTTGCGATAAACCCAGGAGATATTATTAGAGTTCCCGAGAGGTTTTTTTAGTAGCTTATTATACGCTCCGGATGCTGACAATATGTTGTATAATTGCAACAATTTCGACTTAAGTTAATGTTTTGTTAACCTGGACGACATTTTGGGTTGATTAATGTAATAAATCGAGTCATTAATGGCTTTAGATTATAGGGGAGTAACCATGTCCAAGTTTGCATTGCGCGCCTTTGGTGCGTTAACATTAGTTGTTGTTGGCGCGCTTGGCGCTAGCGCAGCTGATCTCGACATTGCCTACAATGATGCTGCATGCCTCACTCCAAGCGAAGTGAGCAGCCTTGGCAGTTCGCGGCTGGCAAGTGCAATTGGCGCCGATGTTGCTGGTAACTCTTCATGCGCGCAAAACGCCTGTAACATAGCCACCAGCGCAGGTGCGAACCAAAGCGCTGTTGGTGCAGGACTTGCCCAGGCTTATAACCAGTTTGCGTCTCAAGGGGATATTGAGACTGCTGGTTCAATTGCCGATGTAGCGTGTACTTGTGGTGGTTCGGTCGGCAACGGATTTTCCTCAGGCGCCGGCAGTGCATGTTCAATCGCTAATGGCAGTGAGAATACCTATGGTGGATACGGGACTGTCGGTAACCTGTTTTACATTCGGTCAAGCGGCGGCGGTGGCGGTGGCCAGCCGATAAGTCCAAATTAAAAATTTGTCTGTTAAGTTAAGTGTAACGTTCTACGGCGGAACACCAAGGGTTCGGGGAACCTGATACATTGAATAAAATGATGAACAAGATTTTGTGCGGTGCGAGTGCCTTTGCTGTGATGGTGGCGTTTGGCGCTTCCTCTGTGAAGGCTGATGAGCTTGAATTGTCCCGCGTGGTTGCTGGTGACATGCCAACAGTTCGTGACCGGTTTAATGGACTGGGTATCCGTACAGGTCAATTCTGGATACTGCCAACGGTAGAAACCGGCGTGTTTTATGATTCCAATGCGCGTGCGACTTCCGCAAATGAGCAGGATGATTTCGGGTTTTATGTATCTCCCACGCTTGATATCAAGTCGGACTTTGGCCGTCATGCGATAAATGCCAAGGCAGGTTTGGATCACTTCAATTATTT
>JBAUGO010000187.1:0-2654 GCA_049679775.1 Anderseniella sp. | reverse complement strand
CATTATAGGTGCCGGATGCATCGCCACCTGTGCCCACGATATCAATGGCATCGGCAGGGGCTACAACAGGCAACATCTTGTCACGCATGGTCAAAACGGCCCCGGTGATTTCGTCAACGGTTTCACCGCGCAGGCGCAAGCCCATCAGCACGGCACCGATCTGGGAAGGAGTGGCCTTGCCCGACATGATGATGTCAAAGGTTGATCGCGCCTCGTCCAGAGTAAGCGGATTGCCATCGGCAATTTTTGCAATAAATGGTTTCAGGTCAGACATGAATTGTGCCGTCTTTGCTGCTGTCATAGGCGCCAGCAAGTTTCAGGAAGTTACGCAGTATCCCATGACCGTGCTGTGATGCAATGCTTTCAGGGTGAAACTGTACGCCGTGCACATTGCATGACTTGTGCTGAAGACCCATGATGAGGTCTCCCGATGAGGCGGTTATTTCCAGACAATCGGGCAGGGAGGCCTTTTCAACTACCAGCGAATGATAGCGCGTTGCCTGGAAAGTTTCCGGCAAATTCTCAAACAGGCCCTTGCCTGTCGTGGTCACAGGCGAAAGCTTGCCGTGCATCAGTTGTTGCGCCCTGATGACCTTGCCGCCGAAAGCCTGTCCTATGGACTGATGCCCCAGGCAAACGCCCAGTAATGGCACTTTGGCCGATGCCTTTTCAACGAGTTCAAGGCAAATGCCTGCTTCATTGGGGGTGCAGGGGCCAGGCGAAAGCACGATGGCTTTAGGCGCCATTTCCATGACTTCATCGGTTGTAATCTGGTCATTGCGGATGACCGTTGTTTCAGCGCCGAGCTCTCCCAGGTAGTGGTACAGGTTCCAGGTGAAGCTGTCGTAATTGTCAATGAGGAGGATCATGGTGGTCATTGTCCCCTGGAACTGCTGCCTGCAAAACGCACGGCTTCTTCGGCTGCACGAAACAGGGCCTTGGCCTTGTTGATGCATTCGTCCTGTTCAGATTGTGGAACGCTGTCTGCCACGGCACCTGCGCCAGCCTGAACGTACATTTTGCCATCTTTCACAATGGCGGTGCGCAAGACGATACAGGTATCCATCTCTCCCGTGGCGGAGAAATATCCAACGCAACCGCCATAGGGTCCGCGCTTGGTGCTTTCCAGCTCGTCGATGATCTGCATGGCACGAACTTTTGGTGCGCCTGAAAGAGTGCCTGCGGGAAAACCTGCTGATAATGCGTCAATGGCGTCCAGATCGTCACGCAATTCGCCTTCAACATTCGAGACGATGTGCATGACTTGTGAGTAATATTCCAGCATGAACTGGTCTGTGACCTTTACCGAGCCGATTTTTGAAACACGCCCGACATCATTGCGACCAAGGTCCAGCAGCATCAGGTGTTCGGCACGCTCTTTTGGATCGGCAAGAAGTTCTTCTGCCAGGGCGCGATCTTCTGCCGGAGTTTCGCCGCGACGCCTGGTTCCGGCCAATGGCCTGATTGTGACCTTGCCATCTCGCACACGAACCAGAATTTCAGGACTTGAGCCGGTCAAGGTGAAACGGTCAAACTCCAGGTGATAGAGGAATGGAGACGGGTTCACGCGGCGCAATGCCCGGTACAGCGAAAACGGAGGTAGCGGAAAATCGGTCTCGAAGCGTTGTGACAGCACAACCTGGAAAATATCCCCGGCGGAAATATAGTCTTTCGCCTTGCGGATCATGTCCATGTAGTCGTCTGGCGACGTGTTTGAGGACGGTGGTTTGATGGCGGCCGCGTCGGGGTCCTCGAAGGCCTGCAACTCGAGCGGGCGATCAAACGCATCAACAACGGCCACGAGCCGGTCGCAAGCGCGCGCATAAGCGGCCTTTGCCGTTAAATCCTCATCCGGAAACACGGGTGTAACCACGGTTACTTCATCCTTCACGGCATCGAAGATTGCCATGATGGTTGGGCGGATCATGATGGCATCTGGAACACCCAGCATGTCCTGGTTCGGCTCATCAAGGTTTTCCATCTGGCGAACCATGTCATAACCCATGTAACCGAACAGGCCTGCCGCCATGGGAGGCAGGTCATCAGGCACGTCAAAATTGTTCGACGCCAGAAGGTTTCGCAAGGATTGCAGGGGTGGCACATCATCCGCCACAAACGGGCCGTCAGGATCAATCAGCGCCTTGCGGTTGATCATGGCCTTGTCACCGATCACACGCCAGATAAGGTCAGGCTTCATGCCGATCATGGAGTAACGCCCACGCACCGCGCCGCCTTCAACGGATTCCAGAAGGAAACGATAAGGCGCGTTTCGGGTCAGCTTCATGAAGGCCGAAACAGGGGTTTCCAGGTCTGCCACAAGGCGGGTGTACACGACCTGCGCGGTTCCGGCATCGTACCGGGCACTGAAGGTGTCGCTATTGGGAGCGATGAGCATGGCGCGTGCTTTCTGCGTCGTGTGGTTAGTTGGCCGTTCTAGTTTGGCGTGGACTGGCCGCTGGATAGCCTTTGCCATCTGGCTTCGTCAATGCTGACACCAATTTCCTGCTGCAAGGCGGTGACATACTCATTGAAAAGGTCGTTGGACAGGTTATCAGCCAATACTTCCCGGATTGCCTGGGCTTCTGTGGAGGCAGGATCAAAGCTGGTGCCGAGAACAGGTGTCGAGGCCATGATTTTTGCGGTTTTGCCGTCCG
>JBAUGO010000186.1:0-7942 GCA_049679775.1 Anderseniella sp. | reverse complement strand
CGCCAACCGACAAGAGCGATATAGGTAAGGCCAGCCAGGGCACAGACCAGGCCAACCGGTGCAAAGTCAAACATCGAGAATGATGTGCCAATCGGTTGACCATTATACGTTGCCTCGCTGCGATACTGGGCAATGACAATATTTGTGGGCGTGCCGATCAGCGTTACCATACCACCGAGAATGGTGGCGAACGACAATGGCATCAAGGTGGCGGAGGCAGTACGTTTGGCCTTGTCAGCCGCTGTCATGTCTACAGGCATCAGAAGTGCCAGGGCTGCCACGTTGTTCATGAACGCAGACAATGTTGCCCCGACAAAACCCATAATGGCAATGTGGGCGGTGATGCCTCGGCTGGCGGACACGACATTTCTGGTCAGCATGTCTACCGCACCTGATTGCGACAGTACCCGGCTGACAATCAACACCAACGCAATAATGATAACGGCAGGGTGGCCAAATCCTGAAAAGGCATTGTCCTTGTCAACAACACCGACAATGACCGCGAGCGCCAATGCAGAGAAGGCGACGAGATCATATCGGATGCGTCCCCAGACCAGAAGGCCGAGCACACCACCCATGATGATAAAGAGGATGATCTGTTCTGAGGTCATGTCAGGCTATCAGTGATCAGCAGGGTTATGGGTGACAACAACAAAATCCGTTCCCTTGCCTGTCTCGCGGCCAAGGCCGGCATCCGAAATTGCGATGGATGAATGAAGGCTCAGCATTGACATAAGCCGCTGGCGGATATCGGCCGGTATGGTAAAGCGCAGAAATGCATCAAGACCAGCTTGCGCGGTGTTTTCGTTGAGGCTTACGGACAGCCATTTGACGCTCTTGCCATCCTGGCATGGTGTGAGGCTCAGCAGGTGATCACCCAGGGGGGTGTCCGGGTCTTTCAGGTCCACCGCCAGATCGAACAGCGGTTTTTGCCGGAGCCTTACATAAAGATGTCCATCGGGATATTTGTCAGCGCCTTTTGTACTGCGTATCGCAGCATAGGTTTCATCGCTTAGTGCCCCGTCGGGGGTTTCCATGCCGATGGATTTTTGAAACTCAAAAATGGCGCGCCACGTCTTGCGTCCGACCAGGCCGTCCGGCTTGCCAACCTGGTATCCAAGCCGAGATAAAATCTTTTGGGCGTTTGCCATTTTTTCGCGTCCAGTCAGTCTTGTCAGCAGGATGCGAAGTGGAGAAGAAGGAGCTTCCGGGGCCTTGGGAAAATCAGGTAAAATAGCGGAAAATTCAGACCCCTTTTCGGACAATTTGGGCGCATCACGGGGTAATAACAGGCGCGGATGGGATACTATTTTCGGCTCTGTTGGCTCATCCGCCACAATGACGTGTCTGTCGCTGGTGTCCAGTTCATAGAGTTGCTCGGCAAACTTTTCAGGCATGCGGACGCAGCCATGCGAAGCTGGGTGGCCAGGCAGTTCGCCCGCATGGAGCGCTATTCCAGACCAGGTCAAACGCTGCATGAACGGCATGGGTTCTCTCACATACAGGTTCGACCAGCGAAACTCGTGCTTGCTGATCACGCTGAAAATGCCGTGGGGTGTTTCCTTGCCAGGTTTGCCTGATGAAATCTCGCTGCTGCCAATTTCTTCAATACCTGCAAAGACTTGCATGGTCTGATGTTTTAGGGAGACCAGGACCTGAATGGTATCATTCCGGTCTGTTTGAGTGATGGCAGTGTAGTTTTTTGGTTCTTGTGACAACAGGGTGCGCGTGGCGGGCGAGCTTGCTGCCAGCGCAGAGAGTGACGCGCTGCCGAGTGCGGTGCTGGCGGTGATGCCAGCCAGTAGCCCGCGTCGGCTTAGACGTCTCGGTTCCGTCAAGTAAACGCTCCATGGCAATGCTTGAATTTCTTGCCGGATCCGCACGGACATGCCGCATTTCTGCCAATCTGACCCCATGTCGCCGGGTCATCAGGGTTGGCTCCTTCGGGTAAATCCTGAGGTGGTGTAAGCGCTGCCGACAGCAATGTTCCCGGGGGTAATTCATTGCCGTCCTCGTCGAAATCCTCGATGAACATGTCGGGTAATTCTTCGTCGTGCTCAAACATGTCTTCAGGGTTTTGACCACGGTTGATTTCAACACGCAGCAATTGGCCGGTCACGATGGCGCGGAGCCGGACGATCATCTGCTCAAACAGGGCAAACCCTTCGGTTTTGTATTCATTCAACGGGTCACGCTGCCCATATCCACGCAATTGCACGGCCTGGCGAAGGTGCTCCAGCGTGATAATGTGCTCGCGCCAAAGCTGATCAAGAGAGCGCAGCAGCACTTCCTTTTCCACATATCCCATGATTTCAGCGCCGTATTTTTCGCGCTTTTCTTCATACAGGTTATTTGCAGCTTCGGTGACGCGTTCGCGAATTTCCTCATCCGCAATGCCTTCTTCGGCCGCCCATTCCTCGATCGGGAAATCAATGGCGACGACTTCACGCAATTTCTCGCGCAGTTCACCAGAGCGCCATTGCTCAGGGTAAGCGTTGGGCGGAATGAACTCTGTAACAGTTGCGTCGATCACTTCCTGGCGCATGTCGGTAACGGTGTCGGCAATCTCGTTGCCGTTCATGATATCGATGCGCTGCTCAAAGATGACCTTGCGCTGATCGTTCATCACGTCATCGAACTTCAGGATGTTCTTTCGAGCATCAAAATTGCGCGCTTCGACTTTTTGCTGGGCTTTTTCAAGGGCCTTGTTGATCCACGGATGGACGATGGCCTCGCCTTCTTCAAGGCCAAGCTTCTGCAGCATGGAATCCATACGTTCCGATCCGAAAATCCGCATAAGATCGTCTTCGAGGGATAGATAAAAGCGCGACCGGCCCGGATCACCCTGTCGGCCGGAGCGACCTCTGAGCTGATTGTCGATGCGTCGGCTTTCATGACGTTCGGTGGCAATGACAAACAGGCCACCTGCTTCAAGGGCGCGTTGCTTTAGTTCAGTAATTTCGGTCAGAATATTTGCCTTGGCAGCCTCAAGCTTCTTGCCGTCCGGCATGTTGGCAAGCTCGGTTGCAATGCGCATGTCGGCATTGCCGCCGAGCTGAATATCGGTGCCGCGGCCAGCCATGTTTGTCGCGATTGTCACCGCACCTGGAACGCCAGCTTGAGCGATGATCTGGGCTTCCTGCTCATGATAGCGCGCATTGAGCACGTTGTGGGCAATACCCAATTCTTTCAGATGCGCCGACAGATATTCGGATTTGTCGATGGATGTTGTGCCAACCAGAACAGGTTGGCCACGTTCGCGTGCATCCTTGACCGCGACCACGATGGCATCGAATTTTTCCTTGACGGTTCGGTAGACTTCATCGTCTTCGTCAATACGCTTGACAGGGACATTGGTGGGGACCTCTACCAGATCAAGTTTGTAGATATCCAGGAACTCATCGGCTTCTGTAGCTGCTGTACCGGTCATGCCTGCAAGTTTTTCATACAGACGAAAATAATTCTGGAAGGTAATCGAAGCCAGCGTCTGGTTTTCTGGTTGGATGCGCACAGCTTCCTTGGCTTCCAGCGCCTGATGCTGGCCTTCGGAATAGCGTCTGCCAGGCATCATCCGGCCGGTAAATTCATCAATGATGATGACTTCATTGTCCTTGACGATGTAGTCGCGGTCCTTGACGAAAACCTTGTGGGCCCGCAGCGCCTGGTTCACATGGTGGACAAGAGAAACGTTCTCCACATCGTACAAGGAACCTTCGAGCATGAGCCCTGAATTCTGGAGCAATTGCTCTATGTGTTCATTGCCGGCTTCGGTGAGGGTTACAGTCTTGGTCTTTTCGTCAATCTCAAAATCATCGGCTATGAGTTGTGGGATGATGGTGTCGATCTGGGTGTAGAGATGCGAACGGTCTTCGAGGGCACCGGAGATGATCAGTGGTGTGCGAGCCTCGTCGATCAGGATCGAGTCGACTTCATCGACAATTGCAAAATAATGTCCGCGCTGGACCATATCCTCGATGGAGTATTTCATGTTGTCGCGCAAGTAGTCGAAGCCCAGCTCATTGTTGGTGGCATACGTCACGTCACAGGCATATTGTCGGCGCCGTTCATCGTCATCCAGACCGTGCACGATAACACCAACGCTCAACCCCAGAAACTCATATACCTTTGCCATCCAGTCCGCGTCACGCCGGGCGAGATAGTCATTGACCGTAACGACGTGGACCGCCTTGCCGCTAATCGCGTTGAGGTAAACCGGAAGTGTGGCGACAAGGGTTTTGCCTTCACCGGTGCGCATTTCAGCAATCGAGTTGTCATTGAGAACCATGCCACCTATCAATTGCACATCGAAATGACGCAAACCAAGACTGCGCCTGGATGCTTCACGCACAGTGGCAAATGCAGGCACCAACAGATCTTCCAGCGATACACCTTCGGCAAATTGCTGCCTGAAATGACTGGTTCTGGCGCGAAGATCATCGTCACTCAGCACCTCAAGTTCAGCCTCAAGTGCGTTGATGGCTTCTACAATGGCGAAATACTTTTTGACCTTGCGATCATTTGAGCTGCCAAAAACCTTGGCGGCAATCTTGCCCAGTCCAAACATTTCTTGTCCTTGAAACCTGTTTTACGTATCCACAGTGCTGTGATCGTGCGAAGTCATTGTGGCTTAATTTTCAAAAATCGGCACTTCAGCCGGGGTATACTGTTTACTCAACTTGCCCCTTGGCCGCAACGGGTGTGGTAAATTGGCAACGTCTGTGAAAAAAATGATCTATTTGATGTGGAGATTATGATTGTTTTTGTACCTTGATTAGCTGAGATAGTGTCGATAACTGCTTGTTTCAAGGCAGAAAAACAGTCAACAAATTCACATTTTGTAATACACGTCTGGTTTTGTGCTGCACTTGAATGTGGTAGTGAAAACCAGCATGGTGCGGTGCATTAAATGAATATAAGTCTACAAGATGATCACTGGCGGTCATTTCATGGCTTATTATCGCCCGAATTGTCGAGCATTGAGCGGTGGAGTCTCGATTGTGCGATGGTTGGATAAATCCCTGGTTCGTCGCAATACTGGTATGACAGAGAATTCAAAAAGGTTGATTGACTAAAAATGAAAATGTCAGGTTTTAAATCCGCAGCAATTTTTGCGCTGGCTGTTTATGTTTGTATTGCGCCCGCGTCATATGCTCAGGAAACGAGCAAGGTGGTAGCTACGGTCAACGGATACAATATCACTGTCAAAGAGATCGAGCTTGCATCTGACGACTTGCGTCCACAGCTTGAGCAGGTCCCGGCAAATTTCAGGTTTGCCTTTATTGTTGAATACCTGATTGAGCGTCACTTGCTGGCGCAGGAAGCTGTCAAGGCCAAGACTATCGAATCCGAAGAGTACAAGCGGCGTTTGAAATACTATCAGGCCAAGGCGCTGCGCGATGCCTACTTCACAGACAACCTGGCAACTTCCGTGACTGAAGATGCAATCAAGGAAGCCTACGACAAGGAAGCCTCAAAGGTCTCAGTGGAAAAGCGTGCTCGCGCTCGCCACATTCTGGTGAACTCAGAAGACGAAGCAAAAAAAGTTCTGGAGCGATTGAAAGCTGGCGAAACGTTTGAAGCCATCGCCAAGCAGGTGTCTCTTGACGGGTCAAGGGATTATGGTGGTGACCTCGGCTTTTTCACTGCTGCTGAAATGGTACCGGCTTTTTCGAAGGCTGTTTTTGACATGAAGAAGGGCGAGGTGTCCCCACCGATCAAGACAGATTTTGGCTGGCATGTCATAAAGCTGGAAGATGTGCAGGAAGGCGGCGCTCAACCTTATGAACAGGTCAAGGATCCGATCCGGCTGGTGTTGCTGCGCAAGGCGGTGCAGGACAAGGTGCTGGCACTTCGCGCAAGTGGCAAGATCGAAATACTCGATGAAGACTTGAAAAAACTCCAGGCAGAAGCTGACGCAAAGCGCAAGGCACTTGAGGCACAAGGTGCTGTTCCCCAAGGTGCAAGTGGTGGTGCGAGTGCACCTCAAACCACGAGCGGCAAATCCAACAAGGGTGATGCGCAGCAGTAGGTAATTTGATGGCGAGCTGAAACCATAAGAATATCGAACCGCAAGATCTTTCAAGGTCTTGCGGTTTTTTCTTGGGTGACCATAAATGCTGGTTTACTTGCTCATCAATCGAGAAAGAGTTTTCCATGTCCAAATCCTTGCCTGTATCGCCGTTGGCACCCACAAAATTAGCCAAACTGCCAGAGATTGATGGTGTCCGTTTGGGGACTGGCGCTACAGAGGTCAAATACAAGGGCAGGGATGATCTTCTCCTCTGCCTGGTGGACAAGGGATCGACAATAGCAGGTGTTGTGACCAAATCCAAAACCAGGTCTGCACCAGTTGATATGTGCGTTGCCAATCTTGCAGGTGGCAAGGTACGCGCCATCGTGGTCAATGCCAGTAACTCCAATGCCTTTACCGGCAAGGCTGGTATCAAGACAGTTGAAGCGACGGTAAACCAAACCTGCAAGGTGGTTGGCTGTTCAAAAGCAGAAGTATATATCGCCTCAACAGGTGTGATTGGACAACCGCTGGACCCTCAACCAATCACGTCGCTGTTGTCGGGACTTGCCGAAAATGCTGGCACTGATGCTGATGCGTGGATGGCTGCGGCAAAAGCCATCATGACCACGGACACGTTTCCAAAACTTGCTACTGCAACGGCAAGGCTTGACGGCAAGACGGTGACCATCAATGGCTTTGCCAAGGGCTCCGGCATGATAGCACCTGACATGGCAACCACTTTGGGTTTTGTGTTTTCTGATGCTGGATTGCCCCGCGGGTTGCTGCAGAAGATGTTGAGCGATGCAAGTGATCGCAGTTTCAACTCCATCACAGTGGATGGAGATACTTCAACTTCTGATACGCTTTTGCTTTGTGCAACAGGTAAGGCGGCCACCGCACCCAAGGGCATACGCTCTATTGAAGACAAGGCGCTGAAGTCGTTTCGGGTTGCACTCGATAGTGTGCTTCAGGATCTGGCGCACCAAATCGTACGTGACGGTGAGGGGGCCAGCAAATTCGTCTCCATCAAGATAAGCGGTGCTGAAAATGATGAGACCGCTCGCCGAATCGGACTGGCTATAGCCAATTCCCCACTGGTAAAGACAGCAATTGCTGGTGAAGATGCCAATTGGGGGCGAATTGTCATGGCGGTTGGCAAGTCTGGCGAGAAGGCAGACAGGGACAAGCTGAAAATACATATTGGCGGCATGCTGGTCGCTTCGAAAGGAGCGGTCCATGCTGGATATGATGAAGCAAAGCTGATGCCTCACATGAAAGGTCAGGACATCGACATTACCGTGGATGTGGGCGTTGGCAAGGGCAAGGCACAGGTCTGGACCTGTGATCTCACCCATGGCTACATTGATATTAACGGATCGTATCGTAGCTGAGCGGCTGGTGTGAATTTGGTAACCTTGCCATCACAAACACCCTCTCCAGGACACCTGATAGCTACAATCCGATCCAGCTTGTTAACTTTTACCCGACAAGGTGGTTCCCGGACATGAACGGAAAAAAACTCGTTCTCGTCGTTGCCTGTGCGCTGGTCGATCTGGACGGTAGAGTTCTGATCGCACAGCGTCCCGAAGGTAAAAGCCTTGCAGGTCTCTGGGAGTTTCCCGGAGGCAAGGTTGAGCCTGGAGAACAACCTGAAGTCGCCTTGATACGCGAACTGAAGGAAGAACTGGGTATCGATGTGACCGAAGCCTGTCTGGCACCTTTGACCTTTGCCAGCCATTCCTATGAAGACTTCCACCTGCTGATGCCGGTGTATGTCTGCAGACGATGGAAGGGTGAGTTGAGGGCACATGAGCACAGCGATTTGCGCTGGGTCAGGCCGGTAAGACTGCGAGATTTTCCCATGCCGCCGGCAGATGAGCCATTGATCGCTCATTTGATTGACCTTCTCTAGGGAAGGTATCCCGGCTG
>JBAUGO010000185.1:0-4433 GCA_049679775.1 Anderseniella sp. | reverse complement strand
GGCGTATTCTATGTCCAGAGCTGCCTGGAATTGCCGTTTGCCATTATCCGTTATGGTCTCGTCCCAAACCCTTGCACCTGTGCACAATGGCAGGAATTCTGGGTATGCAGCCACATCAGCCACGATTTCGAACAGCTGCTCCGGTGAAAAGGCCACCCGTCTTGTTGTATGAAACACAGCCACCTGAGCGATCACGAACCGTGTCTGGCGAGCTTTTCCTCACGCGCCTTGCGCAATCTCGCAAAATCATCACCCGCATGGTGCGAAGACCGCGTCAACGGGCTGGCCGACACCATCAGGAAACCCTTCGCATAGGCTGACGTTTCCAGCGCCTTGAACTCGTCAGGCGTCCAGAAACGATCAATGGCAGCATGTTTCGCTGAGGGTTGCAGATACTGGCCAATGGTCATGAAATCAATGTTGGCAGAGCGCATATCATCCATCACCTGCAGGATATCTTCGCGCACCTCGCCCAGCCCCACCATGACGCCCGACTTTGTGAACATCGAAGGGTCAAGCTCCTTGACCCGCTGCAACAGACGCAATGAATGAAAATAGCGCGCGCCTGGCCGGATGCGGCCATACAGATGCGGCACGGTTTCAAGGTTGTGGTTGAACACATCCGGCTTTGCTTCCACCACAACTTCCAGCGCCCCATCCTTGCGCAGGAAGTCAGGGGTCAGAACTTCAATCGTGGTCTCTGGCGCAGCCTTGCGAATGGCGCGAATAACACGGGCAAAATGCTCAGCCCCGCCATCGGCAAGATCGTCCCGATCAACGCTGGTAATGACTGAATGGCTAAGCCCCATCTTCGCGACAGCATCGGCCACGCGCTCAGGCTCGCCGCCATCAAGCGCATCCGGCAGTCCGGTTCGCACAGAACGCACACGCGCGCGTGCAGATTTCGCCCATGATCATGAAGGTTGCGTGCTTCTTTTCCCAGCACTCACCAATATTGGGACAGCCCGCTTCCTCACACACCGTCACCAGCTTGTGGTCGCGCACAAGCTGGCGTGTTTCGTGGTACTTGGCTGACACAGGCGCCTTGACACGCAACCAGTCCGGCTTCTGGCGCTGCACCGGATTGTCAGGCTTGTGAGCCTTTTCCGGGTGACGCGCACGCACCTTGTTGGCGTTGATGTCAAGAACAGTGGTCAATAAAAAGACCTCAACGTGACTTGATGGCTCTGTAGCCAAAGATCAGCAGGCATGCACCGGCAACAGCGACTACGAGCTGGCCAACAAGACCACCAAAAGCGATACCGAGAAGTCCGAGAAGGAAGTTGCCCACTACAGCACCTCCAATCCCCATCACGATATTCATCAAAAGTCCTGTGTCGAACTTCATCACCTTTTCTGCAATCCATCCGGCCAAAGCGCCGAGAATAATTGTCATTATCCAACCAAAACCAGTCATAAGTCCCTCCTGTTACAAAGTAAGGCCAGGCCTGATCAGGCCCGCCGCCCGCGCAGCATACGATAAAGTGTGATGACAATAACAGCCCCAACGACCGACACAAGCACATTGCCCCAGAACCAGCCCTTGAATATCTCACCAAGTTGCAGGCCCAGTGCATTGGCAATCCAGCCGCCAACAAACGATCCGATGATACCCATGAGAATATTCGTCAGCAGTCCATGATCAGCACCGGTCAGTTTTTCCGCAATCCAGCCTGCGACACCGCCAATCAGCAATGTGCCGAATATGCCAACGCCGCCTCCGAGATCCATCAATGACAAATCCATAGTGTAATCTCCATAAAATCAAACAGTCCTACATATGGATCACACGACCATATGCATCAAGTACACTCTCGTGCATCATCTCAGATAATGTTGGATGCGGGAACACGGTGTGCATCAGGTCTTCTTCTGTGGTTTCAAGCCCCATGGCAATAACAAAGCCCTGTATCAGTTCGGTGACCTCAGTCCCCACCATGTGGGCGCCCAGCAACTGCCCGGTTTTCTTGTCGAAAATGGTCTTGATCATGCCCTGGTCTTCGCCAAGCGCTATCGCCTTGCCATTTGCCATGAACGGGAACCGACCGATTTTGACCTCTATGCCCTTTTCCTTGGCAGCGCGTTCAGTCAACCCGACTGAGGCCACTTGTGGATGGCAATAGGTACAGCCCGGGATCTGTTCCTTTTTCATCGGATGCACATTTGGCTGTCCCGCAATCTTGTCAACACAGATGACACCTTCATGCTCTGCCTTGTGCGCCAGCATGGGCGGCCCCGCCACATCACCGATGGCATAAATGCCCTTCACATTGGTGTTGCCATATCCGTCAATGACCACACAGCCCCGATCCGTTTTGACACCGAGCGCCTCAAGCCCAAGGTTCTCGATATTGCCGACAACCCCAACGGCCGAAATGACCCGATCAACCTTGACCTCGGACGTCTTCCCCTTGGCATCTTCCAGCACTGCCGTCACATCATTTGCACCTTTTTTCAAGGCAGAAACCTTTGTACCAGTCATGATCTTCAAGCCACTTTTCTCAAGCTGCTTGCGCGCCAGTCCGGCAATCTCGGTATCTTCCACGGGCATGATCTGATCCATGATCTCGACCACTGTAACATCAACGCCCATCGCATTGTAAAAGCTGGCAAATTCTATCCCGATCGCGCCCGATCCAACGACCAGCAACCGGGTAGGCATTTCTGCTGGCACCATGGCCTCGAAATAGGTCCACACCAGTTTGCCATCCGGTTCCAGACCCGGCAACACGCGTGGACGTGCACCGGTTGCAATAATAATGTGCTTGGCCTTGTATGTGCCTTCGCCCATCGCTCCCTTTGGGTCTGGGTGCTTTGGTTCCATCGGCTTTTTGGCTGACTTTGAAACCACGACTTCTCCGGGTTTGGTGATTTTCGCCTCACCCCAGATCACCTGCACTTTGTTCTTCTTGAGCAGATGCTCGACACCACCATTCAACCGACCTGATACACCTCGTGAGCGCTTGACCACGGCTGCGGCATCAAACCTGATATTTTCAGCGCTCAAGCCATAATCGCCCGCATTTTTCATATAGTGATAGATTTCAGCAGATCGCAAAAGCGCCTTGGTCGGTATGCACCCCCAGTTGAGGCAGATACCACCTAAGTGCTCACGCTCAACAATCGCCACTTTCATGCCCAGTTGCGCGGCACGAATGGCGGTCACATAACCGCCCGGTCCTGCACCAATAATAATTACGTCGAAGTTGGTATCGGTCATGTCAACTTGCGCCTTTCACTCAACCGGATTGACCGGACATTGCCACAAGCGGCGTCCAGAGGTCTTCGGCATCGCCGGTATAACCGGTCAATACCTTCATCATCTGCGGGTTCACCGAGCCATCGGGTGCGGCCAGATACCTTGCATTCTCGGCGGCTGACATCTGCAGCAGAAATGTCATGTCGACTTTAAGGTCACCCGCCTCGGGTACCACCACCACACGCATGCCGTTGAAGATCGACGGTAACACCGTGAGCCAGGGGCTGTATCCAGGTGGGCCAACCCAGACCCATGTCTTGTCACTGCCTACCGGCAACGCGGCCAGAGGCATAAATAGCGACGCCGCCACACTCGCTTGTTTTGCATTCGCCGCCATAAATGCCTCAAAAAACGGCCCATAAGACATGTCAGTGACGGACTTCACATCAAGCCGTTGCTGCAGCACAGCCGCACGGATCGACCAGACCATGCCGCGTTCAGCAAACGGCAGTGCCGCGACAACGGACTTTTCGCTGTTCAGGGCGTGCATCCGGGCCGCATCAAGTTCATTAATTTGCGTCTGTGCCGTCAGATCGGTGACCTTGGCCGCGTCATTGACGCTGCGTGCCAGCTCATATTCCTGCACCCGGGCAATTGCTTTTGCCACGTCGGGAAGAAACTGTGCACCAGCCATCGCTGCAAAGAAAGCGGCCAGAGCCAGACAAAGGACTGTCAGCAGCTTGCGCATGGATCATGTCCTCCCGCTGGTCACACAAGCATCGACATCGGGTTTTCCAGGTAGGCGCGGAAAGCGGTGGCAAGTTCACCACCCAGCGCACCGTCGATCACCCTGTGATCGAAGGCGAATGTGGCGTTCATCACGGTGGCAATCGCTACCGCACCATCTTTTACAACAGGCTTCTGTACCCCCGCCCCGATTGACACGATGGAGGCATGTGGCGGGTTGATGATCGAGGTGAAATTATCCACGCCAAACATGCCGAGGTTGGACACCGCCGTTGTGCCGCCCTGATAGTCCTCCGGCTTCAATTTCTTGTCACGCGCGCGACCTGCCATGTCCTTCACTTCCGCTGAAATGGCTGACAATGACTTTTCCTCAGCACGACGCACGATGGGCGTGATCAACCCGTCCGGAATGGCCACTGCAACACCCACATCGGAATGCTTGTGAAGCAACCGCGCCGTAGACGTCCATGACCCGTTGGCCATAGGT
>JBAUGO010000184.1:0-3202 GCA_049679775.1 Anderseniella sp. | reverse complement strand
GGTCAGTGGTTGCGCCAGGCCACAACATGGGAAATCACCATCGGCTCGATGAACTTCCCGGTGCTTACTTCAGTTGCAGGTGTCATTATCATTGTCCTGGGGCTTCATTTTCTCGGCGCATTCCGTTTGGGGTTCCTGTCACGAGAAGTACGCTATCATCAGGAAAAAAAACCTGTGGGCCTGTTCGGCGCCTATGCAACAGGACTGGCATTCGCACTCGGATGGACACCGTGCATAGGCCCGGTGCTTGCCGCCATACTCACAGTTGCAGGTTCCGCTGACAGCGTTTCAAAGGGTGCAGGGTTACTGGCGATATATTCGGCCGGTCTTGGCGTGCCCTTCCTGTTGGCAGCGGTAGCCATGCCGCAATTCCTGTCCTTCCTGAAAAGGTTTCGTCGCCATGTTGGTGCGGTTGAAAAGGCGATGGGGGCCATGTTGGTGCTGACCGGTGTGCTGTTCCTGACCGGTACTTTCAGTGCGCTGTCCTACTGGATGATTGAAACTTTCCCTGGTCTCGCCACTTTGGGGTAAGCTTGTCTCGTGAGATGCAATACAAAGTGGAGATGTCATGAAAGTTACAATAGACATTGACTGTACACCGGAAGAGGCCCGAACGTTTTTTGGACTGCCGGATGTCAAGCAAATGCAAAGCGTCATGATGGAAAAGTTACAGGCGCAAATGACAGCCCAGATGGAACAACTTGATCCGGCTGAAATCATGAAAACCTGGATGACACCAGGCATTGAAGGTTTTGGTCAGTTGCAAAAGGCGATGTGGGCAGCCGCTACAAACCCTTCATTCAATGACGAGAAGAAGTAGGTTATTGCGCGGCGGAGATGAGCTGTGCGGCAAACAAATGGCGCACACCATCCAGACCAAGTGGCTTGCCTGTGACAGCTCGCTCTGTGTCAGGTAAAATATCAACTGATGGCCACAAACCTGTTTCAAGTCCATCAGCATAACCGCTGGGCAATCTGGCATCACGTATTTTTGCCGCTGTTATTTTGTGTGAATAGGCCAAGCCATGATGGCTCAGTTCAATGGCTTGATCTTTTGGGACCAGCAATGAACACCACACACGCGATGTCGCGTCATTTGCCGGCATGCCAAGTGCACCAGAATTATGCCAGCAGCGATTGCCGATCAGTTTGGTGAAGGCAATGCCGGTATGACCAGCAATCACAAGATCTGCCTGCGAATGGTCAAGTTCAGCGTTAAATTCGCTATCCGGCAATGAAGCAAACATGAACCTGTTTGTCTGGCGCACAGAGCCATGGACTATGCGGACATTAACGCCAGTCACGGAAAACATTATTTGCGCGGGCAAGTCCGCCATCCACTCCTTGCTGCTGTTGGACAGACTTTCCAGCGCATGGGCATACCATTGCTGTGAGGCAGCATCACAAACCGACCCCTCTTCAAATCCGCACCCGCAATTATCCGCGCCGGTTACAATCTGTTCTTCCACATTACCCTTGATTGCGTGCCAGTTGCGCGAGGCGATAAATTGCGCTGCCAACTCAGCATCTGCGCAATAGGCAACGGCATCACCTGTATGAATGACATGGTCATCCTTGATGTGATTCTGTGCCTGAAAGGCAGCAAGCGCTTCAAGGGCCTCCAGATTGCCATAGGCCCCGCCACAGATGAGCATAGGCTGTACGAATTCGCCCAGGTGCCTAGTGATCATGGTGTTCATTGTGGGCAAGCAGGTCTGCGCCTAGGACAATGGCCTTGCCATGCGGTGTGGCTTTTGCAGCTCGTTCCCAAGCGTCCTTGCGATCAAGTTGTTCTGCCTTAGTGGCAATCCCCTTGGCTTGTGTCAGTTTTTCCAATGCTGTCAGCCAGTGGCTGTAATAATTTTCAGCCTTGTCATCAGGGCCTGCGGCTGCGATCTCGGCACCCAATGTTTCTGCCCATTCGACCCAGGTGAAATGCCCGTTTTCATGCAGTTTTACGACCATGGCAAAAGCCTGTGCTTGCCAGGGTTCTGTAAAAACGGGTTCGTCATCTTCTATGGCTAGTCCAGGCATTGATTTCAGATCATCAGGAAGCGACAAGATAGCTCTCCCAGAGATCGGCGTGCATGGCGTCATTGGCGGGCGCGTCGTTGCCCCATAACTCACGCGCGCTAAATCGCACCGTATAAAGATGTTGCGGGTTTTCACCTTTGCCGTGGGCATTGGTGTCAGGAAAAACATGCCCGCCATGATGAGCGACCACCACTCCTTCACAACCGCGCAGATACCGGGGTAGGCGGGTATGAGATGTCGGGTTCATTCGAATAGCGCGAACTTTCGTACCGGGGCTGAATCTGGGTTCAGTGGTGATTTCACGGTTTGCTGGGCCACCTTTAGCCAGGATGCCGGCCACTTCGTCTGCTCGAACTGGCCCTCTGTGCAAATCACGCGGGGTCACTTCTTGGCGACCCAGGTGTACTTCGCCAGGAACCACGAGACCTGCGTCCAGCAACAACCTGATCAGGCCCTCAATCCAGATATGATAATAGCTGGATGTCATATACTTCGCCGGATGCATGCTTTCACGAGCATGGCGTGCCTTGTCGATATTCCACTGACCCAGAAAGCCGGTTGCCAGCGTCAGGGCAAATGCGATGCGCTCCCAGTCGGCATGGAACACAGGTTCATTGGCTTCGGGGTCAATTGGGCCCAGTCCGTGAACGCCACCGAGATCCTGGCCTGCATTCATGAGTGCACCTGTTCAGGTTTGAGTGCCAGGCCGGTCCCGATCATTGAATCGCGTGTCACAAGCCGGGCTAGCTGCTCACTATTCCAGTTATCGGTTCCCTTGGGCCGCTGGGGGATAACCAGATAACGCACTTCAGCAGTTGAATCCCAGACCTTGACGCCAACCCCATCAGGCAATTGTACACCAAACTCAGCCAGGACAGCTCTTGGATTTGATACAGCGCGTGAGCGATAGGGAGGAGACTTGTACCAGACCGGTGGCAAGCCAAGCACTGGCCATGGGTAGCAAGAGCACAGAGTGCACACGACCATGTTATGCGTGTCATGGGTGTTCTCCAAAGCCACCATATGTTCGCCTTGACGTCCGATAAAACCCATTTCTCCTATTGCTGCTGTTGCATTTTCAAGCAGTGCCTGCCGGTAGGCAGGGTCAGTCCAGGCTCTTGCGACCCCCTGAGCGCCATTGCGTGGGCCCCCGCGGGTTTCGTAAGTT
>JBAUGO010000183.1:0-5726 GCA_049679775.1 Anderseniella sp. | reverse complement strand
CTTGCTCATCAGTTATCTAAAACCGGAGGGATTTACACACATGACTACGATAACACGTCGCAAGAGCCGTTGGACCCCACTTGGAGTTGCAGCAGTTGTACTTGGCTTTGTTACCTGGTGGCCGATTGGCCTGGCAGTTGTGGCCTACATTATGTGGGGCGGCAGCGTTGATGAACTGGCCAGCGATGCAGTGGATCAGATCAAGGCTTCGTTCAAATCAACAAACACCATGCGCTCAGGCAGTGGCAATGCGGCCTTTGATGACTACCGCAAGGAAACCCTACGCCGTCTCGAAGAAGAGCAGGCAGAGTTCAACGGTTTCATGTCAAAGCTGCGCGAGGCACGCGACCGTGAAGAGTTTGAACGCTTTATGGCAGATCGCAATCAGTCGATTGCCTCACCGAAAGTTGCTGACAAAGTATAACAGCTTATCTGCATTCAACAGTTTGTGGACCCGGGTCTTGCGCCCGGGTCTTTTTTTGGCTCTAACCCTGTTGCAGACACACTTTCAAATCAGGCATGGAACACGAAATGGACCTCGGTATCGCTGGAAAATACGCAATTGTATGTGCATCAAGTCGAGGACTTGGCCGTGCGTGCGCGGTCTCGCTGGCGCGCGCTGGTGCACATATCACGCTCAATGGCCGGAATGTTGAAAAGCTGAAGGAAGCAGCCGAGCTTTGCACACAAGCTGGCGCCGCCAGTGTTCATACGGTTGAAGCTGACGTCTCGACCAAAGAGGGACAGGACGCATTACTGGAGGCGTCGCCGCAATGTGACATTCTCATAAATAACAATGGCGGGCCTCCCCTGAAAGACTTTCGCGAACTGAACCGCGAAGCGATCCTTTCTGGTGTTGAACAAAACATGGTGACACCCATTGAGCTGATACAGGCAGTGCTGCCCGGCATGCAGGAACGCAAGTTTGGCCGCATTCTCAACATCACCTCGTCATCTGTCAAAAGCCCCATTCTCGGCCTTGACCTGTCTTCAGGCGCGCGCGCCGGGTTGACCGCCTTTCTGGCAGGCCCTGCTCGTTCTGTTGCCGGAGATAATGTCACCATCAACTGTATTCTGCCCGGTATGTTTGATACCGACCGCCTGAAAGGATCAACGGTAAGCCAAGCCAGGCTCCGCAATGTCAGCGCTGAGGAAATGGCCAGTATCCGCGCGGCTTCAGTCCCTGCAAAACGCTTTGGAACACCTGAGGAATTTGGAGAACTGGCAGCCTTTCTGTGTTCAGCACAGGCAGGTTACATCACCGGGCAGTCGATCCTGATCGACGGTGGACTATTCAACACGTCAATCTGACACGACAGGAAAAGGCACCGACCATGGCGCTCAAACTGACAGGGCTTGCAGACCGTATATGCGATGAAGGGGCAAGTGCATGGGACGTGCATGTCCGGGCACGCACGGCTCAGCAAGCAGGAGCCGATGTTGTTGTCATGAGCGTTGGCGACAACAAATTGCCGACCCATGAAAGCGTCATCAACACGGCTATTGAGGCAATGCGCAAGGGTGATACGCACTATGTGGACTCACATGGCACATTGTCTTTCAGAAGCGCTGTAGCTGACTATTTGTCTGGCCAGTTTGGCTATGGTGTTTCAGCCGATAATATTACAATCACAGCAGGCACACAAAACGCTCTGTTCACAGCAAGCTGTCTCCTGCTTGAGCATGGTGACGAAGTCATCGTCGCAGACCCGATGTTTGTCACCTATAGCGCCACTTTGAGTGCAATGGGTGCAAAGATTGTACGCCTGCCCTGCCCCGCAGCTCTTGGCTTCCACCCGGATTTATCTACACTCGATAACCTTGTGAGCAACAAGACAAAGGCAATCTTCTTTGCCTCCCCGGTTAATCCGACCGGTGTGATATTCACAGATGATGAACTGGCAACAATCGCCCGGTTTGCTGAAAAGCATGACCTTTGGGTGGTCTCTGACGAAGTTTATGCTGGCCTCGTACTGGAAGGAAAATCCACCTCCATGGCAGCAATGCCCGGAATGAAGCAGCGTTGCATCACCATCGGCAGTTTGTCCAAATCCCACTCCATGACAGGCTGGCGTATTGGTTGGGCATGTGGACCTGATGCGTTTTCACAAGCTGCCGCCGCTCTTGCCCTTGCCAATACGTATGGCCTACCGGGCTTTCTGCAAGAAGCAGGCGTCACGGCACTTGGCTTGAGCTCGGACAAACTGTGCGCGCTCTACAGAGGCTTGCTGGATATCGCCATGGACGAGCTGTCCGCCTTGGCGAATGTCACGGTTTTACGGCCGCAATCAGGCATGTTTGTCTTGTTGCCAGTGGCACCAACTGGCTTGAGTTCTGCAGAGTTTGTGGAAAAGCTCTATCTTTCAACCGGCGTATCTGTGCTGGATGCTGAATTGTTTGGCACCAACCTGAAGGACATGGTCCGCATTACATTTGCGCTGGATGAAGCAGAATTACGCAAGGGCTTGAAGCGCATCGTGACGTTTTACAAATCCCAAACCACCTGATTTTACCACCCCTTGTGCTCAATGAAGTCCTGACCAGACCAGACCAGGTCTTCATCCACTTCGCCTATGTTCTTGTCGTTCTTGCCGTCATAATCGAAGTCTTTCAGCACAATGCGGATGGCATTCAACCGGGCACGCTTCTGATCGTTGGCATCCAGCACAATCCAGGGAGCATGGTCAGTATCAGTATGACGGAACATGTCAGCAATGGCTTTGGTGTAGTCATCCCACTTGGATACCGACTTTGCATCTATGGGTGACAGTTTCCATTGCTTGAGCGGGTCGTTCTTGCGTTCATAAAACCGCTTGAGCTGCTCTGCACGCTCTACCGTGAGCCAGAATTTGAACAGGTGTATGCCTTCACGTTCCAGCATACCCTCAAACACGGGCGCCTCCATGAAAAAGTCCTGCACCTGGTCTTCAGTACAAAATCCGAATACCCGCTCAACGCCAGCCCTGTTGTACCAGGAACGGTCATAGAAAACCATTTCGCCAACAGTTGGCAGGTGGTTGATATAGCGCTGAAAATACCACTGACCCTGTTCCACATCGGACGGCTTGGACAAGGCAACCACACGCGCTGCTCGCGGATTAAGGTTCATCATGAAACGCTGGATTGTTCCGCCCTTGCCGGCTGCATCGCGACCTTCAAATACACAAACAATGCGTTGAGCGTTTTCACGGACCCAACGTTGCAATTTGACAAGCTCAATCTGCAGCGCTTCCAGCTGTTCGTCATAATCAGACTTCTTGATTTTCTTGTTGCGAATATACTGACCATCAGGAAATCCAATCGCGGCAATTTCTGCCGGCAATTTATCAAACTCCAGCGACCAGCTTTTTGCTGAAATCTTCTTCTCACTCATGATGCGTCCTCAGTCTGATCATTTGAACCATTTATCCTGAGCACCATATCCCACATAGGCGGCCTTAAGATACTGCACCCTGAACTGTGGTAAAATAAACCTGCCTGGCAGGCTGCGCATGATTGCAGGCAACGCTACATCGTGAGGTTTTGCGCCCGCCATGACATCAGCCAGCGCGTTTGCAGCATAACTGGCCATTGCCACACCGTTACCATGCCAACCAAACGCCCCCCAGACGTTTTCCATGTCCTTGAACGGACCTGCAAATGGCAATCTTGATGAGGTAAGGCAAACAAACCCGCCCCATGAATACTCCGTCTCAACATGGGCAAGCTTCGGATACATGGTTTCAAAGGTTTGGCGCAAACTGCTGGCAATCGCCTGCATCCCTTCCGGAGACGCATCAGTGCCACCGCGCCCGCCAAACATAAATCGGTTATCAGGCAACAACCGGAAATAATGCAAAAGCTTGCGCGTGTCATATGTCGGTTCGGTGTTCGTCCAACCCTGGTTTTTCAGCTCATTGTCACTGATGGGCCGAGTGACAATGATGCGAGTCAAAGCCGGAAGTAACCTGCCACCAAGCTGGGCCGGCAATGTTTCATCCGTATAACCATTAGTGGCAACAAGCACTTGCCTGGCTGTGACCTGACCATGCCTGGTCTTGAGGGTATGCTGCCCATTAGCACTCTCCCATCCCGTCACCTCGGAATTGGGATGCACATTCACGCCAGCATCAATGGCAACGCGCGCCAGCCCCCGCACATACTTAAGCGGGTGCAATCCAAAGCAGACATTGGTCTTGAGGCCCGCATGAAAAGCCGGGCTCTCATAACCAAGTTCAAACATTTCCTCGCGGGACAATAAGGTTGCCTTCTCGCCGAATGTCTCGAACAGAAATTCCTTCTCCTGCTTGAGGTCATTAATGCGCGAGGCACTATGAGCAACCTGCAATTCACCATTGCCAGTGCGATCTGCGTCTATGGCGTTGTCTTCCAGAAACCCGCCAACAAAATCAACCGCCTCACGTTGGGCCTTGTGGAAACGCCGTGTTTCTTCGAGGCCAAACTTTGAGATCAGTTCACCATAACTGAGCTTTGTTGAGCCTGGACAGCAAAACCCGCCATTGCGGCCAGAAGCACCCCAGCCAATATCTCCAGCTTCCAGCACACAGACTTTAAGCCCGTGCGTCTTTACCAGTTGCAGTGCGCAATGAAGCCCGGCATAGCCACCGCCAATCACGGCCACATCAGCGGTCACATCACCTGCAAGCGGCGATATTGATCGTCCCAATGGTTCAGCAGACGCTTGCCAATAACTGGGAACGTTCTTGCTGAAATCAAAAGCTGATGGATGATATAGGCGCATGGAGTAAATCTGCTTGCGCATCAAAGAAAGGTCAAGCACGGAAATTACTTGCAAGACGGTTGTCGAGTACTCCACAAATGAACCATGAGAGGCAAGTTTTTCCTGTTCAATGTTGTTCTGATACTGATGATGTCTCTGGCAATATCAGTAGATGCACGCCCACGCACGCGCGATGAAGGCTTGCGCGCAATGTATGGTCAGCTCGTTATCAAGGGTTTCTTTGGTCAGACGCTACGCGAATCCAGTGTACGTGCAACCCGCAAAGCGCTTGACGAAGGTCTCATTGGTGGGGTGATCTTCTTTTCCAAGAACGTGCGGAACAAGTCACAAGTCAGCCAGCTCACGCGATATTTTCTGGCCGCCGACACACCCTACACACCAATCATAGCCACTGATCAGGAAGGTGGTGCTGTGCAAAGGCTGGACAGACGCAAGGGCTTTACCTATGTGCCGGGTCACTTTCGCATGCAACAGCGCAGTTCAGTGGAAGAAGCAAAACAGCGCTATCGCGGCTTGGCAAAAGAAATGGCTGAAGCAGGTTTCAACACCAACTTTGGCCCCGTGGTTGACCTCCAGATCAATCCTGACAACCCCATTATTGCCCGCCCCAGACGATCTTTCGGCACGCATCCGCTCTACGTGGCCAGATATGCCAACAGCTTCATTGAAGCGCACAAGTCCTATGGCATAGGCACAGCCTTGAAACACTGGCCCGGACACGGCTCTTCAACAAAGGACACACATGACCGCTTTGTTGATGTCACCAGGCACTGGAAAGCTATTGAGATTGAACCTTACAGGAGACTGTTCAACACCGGTTATGACGGCATGGTCATGATATCTCACCTCTATCACTCTGATTGGGGAGGTGAAAAGGAACTGCCTGCATCCTTGTCACCAATTGCGATAAAGACGATGCTGCGCGATGAACTTGGGTTCGACGGCCTGGTGATCACGGACGATCTGCAAATGCGAGGGATAACGT
>JBAUGO010000182.1:0-3367 GCA_049679775.1 Anderseniella sp. | reverse complement strand
TGGTAGCAGCTTCAGCAGCCAGCACCCGATCCATGCGATCACCTGATACAGATCCAGGGCAAATAGCGTTGCAGCGGATCCCGTCAGGCCCACCTTCAATCGCAATGCTTTTGGTGAAGCCGATGACGGCCCACTTGGCGGCGGTGTAAGGGGTACGGAAGGGTGTGCCGTAAAGTCCAGCGGTAGAGGACATGTTGATGATAACCCCCGACTTCTGGGCTTTCATCACCGGCACCACGCGGCGGCAGGTCAACATCTGGGCATCGAGGTTGATGGCGAGGCACTGGCGCCATTGCTTCAGGTCCATGTCTTCCACCGGACCGGTTTGCCCGGCAATGCCTGCATTGTTGACGAGGACATCGCATCCGCCCATCTCTTCAAGGCAGTCTTTCAGCCAGCCATCGAGGGCGGCTTCGCTGGTCACGTCAATACCGTCGCCAACGATAGCTGGGTAATCATGCGACAGCGCCTCCAGTGCTGCATCATCAACATCGCAGACATGGACTTCTGCACCAGCATCAGCAAAACGCGCTGCGATGACACGCCCGATGCCGGATGCCCCGGCAGTTATGATTACGCGCTGGTTCATGGCGTATCACACCTTGCCGTTCAGGACTTCGCCAACACCGATATTGTGCTTCTTGAGCACATGCATGATGTCGACCAGCACGTCATTGCGCTTGATTTCCCATTCACCCATGGTTTTCCCCTCGGCTTGCTTTTCGCAACCACCAACAAGCTTTTCGGTCAATTCGTCCGACCATTTCGGGAACTTGAGATCAGTCCAGGGCAATTCAAGTGATGGGTCAAACTGCGCCATGAAAGACCTCATGCCGCCATCACCACCTGCGGTGTGGTAGTGCAGGAACGATCCCATGATGGCCCAGCGCAATCCGGCGGAATAGATGATGGAGCGGTCGATGTCTTCTGTGGTGCCAATACCCAGATCAAGAACATTCAGCGCTTCTCGCCACAATGCTTCCTGCAAGCGGTCACAGATATAGCCATCGATTTCCTTTTTCAGTCGCAGCGGGAACATGTTCAGGCTGCGATAGAAGGCGTCGGCACGGTCCATGGTCTGTGATGATGTTTTTTCACCTGCTACGGTTTCCACCAACGGCAGCAGATATACTGGATAGAACGGGTGACCAATAATGACGCGCTCAGGATGCTTGCACTTTGACTGCAACCGTGTCGGCAAAAACCCCGATGATGATGAGGCAATAATGACGTCAGCGCGTGACAGGGCATCCATTTGCTCATAGAGCGATATCTTCAGGTCTTCACGCTCTGGTGCTGCTTCCTGAATCCAGTCAGCAGTTTGAACCATTTTGTTGAGGTCAGTTGTGAAGACAAGGGTGCCCATCCTGTCAGGCTTGCCGCCTGCGAGTTTTTCCATTGAAGGCCAGGCACGTTCAATCTTGTCGCGCATGGGCTGTTCTGACTTTTCAAATGGGTCGTAAGCGATGACGTCATAGCCTGCCCAAAGGCTGCGCGCTGCCCAGCCTGCGCCAATCACGCCAGAACCTGCGATGCCTACTGTCTTGATCTGTGCCATGTGCGTTAAAGCCCCAGAATGCTGCGTGCGTCGGCTGGTGTTGCCACCTGTGAGCCGAGCAGGCGAATGATTTCTGTGGCGCGTTGTGTCAGTGAGCCGTTGGAGGCATACACACCCTTGTCCAGGTACAGGTTGTCTTCCAGTCCTATTCGTACATGGCCACCAAGTATGATGGCCTGAGCCACCATTGGCATTTGCCAGCGACCAATCCCAAATCCTGCCCAAACGCAATCATCAGGCAGTTGTGACTTCATATAGGTCATGGTTTCGGTGTT
This sequence comes from Anderseniella sp., assembly GCA_049679775.1. Lineage (GTDB taxonomy): Bacteria > Pseudomonadota > Alphaproteobacteria > Rhizobiales > Aestuariivirgaceae > Anderseniella. The sequence goes on along the minus strand of JBAUGO010000182.1, from coordinate 1,534 downwards.
GACCGGTGCACCCCAGGGAATGCCCAGGCATAGCTGGAACATTGGAATGCCGCTGATCAGCCCTTCGGCGACCAGTTGTTTTGCAAACCAGAGATTGCCTGAGTCAAAAATCTCCATTTCCGGCTTTACACCATAGGACTGGATCAGCCTTGCCTGTTCGCGCAATTGTACCGGTGTTTGCACCACGATGGAGTTTGTGTCGCCAAAGTTGAGTGAACCACAGTCCAGCGTGCAGATTTCCGGTCTGAGTTCGGCAACATGCAGCAAACGCTCAACAGGGCCTACCAGATCCGTGTTGTTTTCATCGAAGTTGCGGGGTGTCTCCCCGTCGCCGATCATCAGGTCGCCACCCATGCCGGCCGTCAGGTTGATTATGACATCGGTGTTTTTGGCACGGATGCGTTCCATCACTTCGCGGTAATAGTCGACATTGCGCGTGCCTTTGCCGGTTTTGGGTTCGCGCACGTGACAGTGAACGATTGCAGCTCCAGCTGATGCGGCCTCCAGTGCCGAGTTTGCGATCTGTTCAGGGGTCACGGGAATTGCGGGGTGCTTGCCAACCGTATCGCCAGCACCTGTGACTGCGCATGTAATGATTACTTTGGGGTTCATGAGGGTTCCTCTGTCGTGTTGTTTTCTAATTGACGGGAAGTCTATCTGCAGGGCAAAGTTGCGTTTGTGGAAAAACGACATGAATTTTGCAAAAAACGATGATGCAATCACCCTTCCGAATTACTTTCCTGCTGGTGCCTGGCTTTTCCATGATTGCACTTTACTCGGCTCTGGAGCCATTACGGGTTGCCAACCGTTTTGGTGGCAGTCTGTTCAGCTGGGACTTTGCATCCATGGATGGTGAAGCCGTGATCGCCTCAAACTCCATCCCTGTTTCTGTCACCTCAGCGGCTCGCACCATAGGACGGCCCAACCTTGTTCTTGTGTGTTCAAGTTACGGCCATGTAGATGCAATGACAGCACCGATGCGGTCTGTGCTGCGCAGGCTGGATGGGGCAGGGGTGTGGATTGGTGGCGTTGATACGGGTGCAATTTTACTCGCTGATGCCGGCCTGCTGGACAATGTGCGTGCGACTTGCCATTGGGAAACGCTTGCTGCCATGCGTGAGGATTATCCATATGTGAATGCAACCGATGCGCTATATGAAATAGATGGTCCTCGACTGACCGCGTCTGGTGGGACGGCTCCGCTGGACATGATGTTGCGATGGATAGGTACGCTGCATGGCAGCGATCTTGCGGCGCGGGTGGCTGACAGTCTCGTTTATGCCCGGGGTAGCGAAAGCCCCGGTGGTACACGCATCCCGGCACGCACGCGGTATGGCGTTGATGATCCGGTATTGTTGTCGGCAATTGCGGCCATGGAAACCCATATCGAGGATGTCTTGCGCTTGAGTGATCTGGCTGATGCCGCTGGTGTTTCACCTCGCCAGCTAGAGCGCAAGTTCAAGCGAGCCCTGGGCCTGACACCGATGCGGTTTTATGTGTCCTTGAGGTTGGAAAAGGCGCAACACTTGTTGAG
>JBAUGO010000181.1:0-2213 GCA_049679775.1 Anderseniella sp. | reverse complement strand
GTTCAACACCGGTTATGACGGCATGGTCATGATATCTCACCTCTATCACTCTGATTGGGGAGGCGAAAAGGAACTCCCCGCATCCCTGTCACCAATTGCGATTAAAACGATGCTGCGTGATGAACTTGGGTTCGATGGCCTGGTGATCACGGACGATCTGCAAATGCGAGGGATAACGTCGAGGATCAAGCTCGACGAGGCAATCATCATGGCGCTGTTAGCAGGCAACGATATAGTTCTGATAGGAAACGTGCTGGCTTCATCGCCCTCCAATGCAGATTTTGCCATCAATGCCATCGAGCGCGGCGTCAAGGAGAAACGCCTCAACTTTCTTGACCTCTATCGATCATGGCAGCGCGTTGTACGCTACAAGAAAACACTTCACCGATGACATTTGTTTGATGGCGCAAACACATGAAAATCAGCTATAAGCGATGCATGAACATCATAAGCAAGATACTCGCAGCAACTGGCCTGCTTTGCCTCATGACGCTCAACGTTATGGCGGCCGACCTAATCATGTTCGACCAGCCGGGATGTCCATGGTGCGCCAAGTGGCATGCAGAAATTGGCGCTGAGGGCTATACCGCATCACCAGAGAGTAAACAGGCCACACTCAAGGTCTACAAGTTTGGTGAACCGATGCCAGACAATATCCGCGCTCTGTCTCGCACAATTCAAGGCACGCCTACGTTTATTCTCCTGGATGAAGGCAACGAGGTCGGGCGGATTGTCGGATATCCTGGCAAGGAGCAATTCTTTGGCCGACTTCAGTTGACACTGGACAAGCTCAGCGGTGCGGACAAGAAGTACAAGACAATCATTGTGCAATAAGCGATTTTGCACATGAAGATGCGCCGCAAGTCAGACCTGCCGACCAAAACCTGCCAACACTGTGAATTATCGTTCACATGGCGGAAAAAGTGGGAAAAAGTCTGGAGCGAAGTCAAATACTGTTCTGATAGATGCAGACAGGCGGCAAAATCATCAAGACCTCAGACATCACTTCGGCCATGATGACAATATCTGAATCGATATCAGCATTGCGCAAGGATGATATGTTCGGCGTTAGTTGGTCACCGAGTATCAAGATCAGGTTCATGCGGCAATTAACGCATATGCACGGGGCATGGATCAGGATTATCCTGCCAGCTACGAATTGGACCGTAACAACGATTAGGCCATGCAATGAACTTTGATCTTACTGATGCTTTATTCGGACTAGTGGGTGGAGCACTAATTGGACTGTCTGCCGCCATTCTTCTCATCGGCAACGGACGCATTGCAGGCATCAGCGGCATTGCGGGACGGCTCGTCAGCTTGAAGCCGTCTGCCGGGTCTGGTGAAAACGTACTGTTTATTATGGGCCTGGTTGCAGCACCCTTGATATACACAGCCATGGTCAAGTTACCCACCATCACGATCACACAATCCATCCCTGTTCTGATAATTGCAGGCTTGCTCGTCGGCATTGGCTCACGTCTGGGATCAGGCTGCACAAGTGGCCATGGAGTTTGTGGCATGTCACGCCTGTCAAAGCGCTCGATCCTAGCGACGGCAACCTTTATGGCGGTGGCCATTGTTGTGGTCAGCCTTGTTCGCCTGATGACGGGAGCTTGATCATGCGCAGCATAATAGCCCTCATTTCCGGCCTTGTGTTCGGTCTTGGTCTCGTTATTTCGGACATGATAAATCCGGCCCGCGTGCTGGCATTTCTGGATGTATTCGGCGGGGCATGGGATCCGACGCTGGCTTTCGTCATGGCAGGAGCCATGTCCATCATGGCACTGGCATGGGTGCTAGCAGGCAAGCGCCAACACTCTGTCAGTGGCAGCGCCATGCCCGGTCCAGCATCAGAAACTATCGACCTCAAGCTCATTGGTGGTGCTGGCATTTTCGGCATTGGGTGGGGGCTGGCAGGTCTTTGCCCCGGCCCGGCACTTGCAGCAAGCTTGATAGGGGGATGGCCGGTCTGGCTATTCATATCCGCAATGCTTGCAGGAATGGTGATTTTCAACTTTATGGACAAAAGCTGACAAACCATCTGACAGCGTCAAACGGCTTTCAGGTCTTGCTCAAACCTGCCCCATCAAAACGGGATCAAACGGATATCTGGTCAGGTTCTCATATCCATTTTCGGTTATCAGAACCTGATCTTCCAGCTTGATTGAAAACTCCCCGTCTTCAGGGCTGACCAGCGCTTCGACACAAAG
>JBAUGO010000180.1:0-1904 GCA_049679775.1 Anderseniella sp. | reverse complement strand
GGCTTGGCCTGGCTATTGTGACCCGTATCATGGAAGAACATGGCGGCCGCCTTGTGTTGAGTGATGCACCGAAAGACTTTCATGGTGGGCAGGGCGCCAGTGTCACCTTGCTGTTTCCACTTCAATCAAAAGCAGACGCGGGCTCTGAAGACAATAACAAGAAAAACAAGAAAAACAAGAAAAGCGTGGAGGCCTGAGCAATGGCGGTGGACATACTCATTATCGACGACGAGGAAGACATCCGTGAACTCATTGGCGGTATTCTTGAAGACGAGGGATATGAAGCGCGTCTTGCCGGCAACAGTGACGCAGCACTTGCTGCAATCGCCGAGCGTCGTCCGTCCATGGTTATTCTCGACATCTGGTTACAAGGATCGCGCCTTGACGGGTTGGATTTGCTGATTGAAATTAAAGAAGTTCACAAGGATCTGCCAGTTGTCATTATTTCAGGCCACGGTAACATTGAAACCGCGGTTTCCGCCATCAAGCGTGGCGCATATGAGTATATAGAAAAACCGTTCAAGGCAGATCGCCTGCTTCATGTCATTGATCGTGCGCTTGAAAATTATCGCCTCAAGCGTGAAAATCAGCAGCTTAAAGTACAAAGTGGTGAGAGCGATGATATCATCGGGTCCTCAAACATAATTCGCAACCTTGTTCAAAGCCTCAAGCGCGCTGCTCCAAGCAATGGCCGCATCATGTTGTCAGGACCCAGCGGCTCCGGCAAAGAGCTTGCGGCACGCTGCATTCATGCCTGGTCCAATCGGGCGAAGGCTTCGTTTGTGGTTTTGCCTGCGGCCACCATGCTGCCTGAGCGTATGGAAGAAGAATTGTTTGGGATTGAGAATGAAGACGGCAAGCCTATTCGTATTGGCAAGCTCGAAGAAGCACACGGTGGCACCTTGTATCTCGATGAAGTGGCAGACATGCCGAGCGAGACACAAAGCAAGGTTTTACGGGTGCTTGTCGATCAGACCTTTCACCGGGTAGGTGGGGCAAAGCCTGTGAAGGTTGATGTCCGCATCGTGTCCTCCACGGCTCGCGACCTTCAAGCTCTGATCAAGGCGTCGATGTTTCGTGAAGACCTGTTGCACAGGCTTGCTGTTGTGCCCATTCAACTTCCATCATTACACGAACATCGAGAAGATATTCCCGAACTGGTTCATCAATTTTGTGCGCTGTATTCCTCACAATCCGGACAACCTCACCGTTCGTTTGCCGACGACGCCCTGGCAGTCATTCAAACCATGGACTGGCATGGAAATGTGCGTCAGTTACGTAACTCGGTTGAGCGATTGCTGATCATGTCCAGCGGCAGCGCCGATGAACCCATAACGGCAAGCCAGTTACCTGGTGATCTGACAGGTACGGCGAATGATTCAACATCGTCCGGCATGGAAACCCTGATGTCCTTACCTCTGCGGGAAGCACGTGAAACTTTCGAGAGTGAATACATCAAGGCGCAACTTAACCGGTTTGGTGGAAACATTTCGCGCACGGCTTCGTTTGTTGGCATGGAGCGTTCAGCATTGCATCGCAAGATGAGGGCGCTTGATATCAGCTTTTCGGAGCGTGAAGACGCTGATCCTGCGACCTGATTTCCAAATTCAGCATCACCTGAAAAAACCATTCCTCCTTGTTTTTGAATGGGCTTTGGCACAAAGATGCGCAATCAAACCTGACTTTTGAGTCTTGAGACGCTGACTTCACGCGGGGAATAACATGAAAATCATCATCTGTGGTGCAGGCCAGGTGGGCAGGGGCATTGCCGAGCGCCTCGCACTGGAAAACCACGATGTTACCGTCATTGATATATCAGCAGACCTGGTTGAGGCCTTGTCAGCAAGTACCGATGTTCGCGGCATCGTCGGTCATGGCGCTCATCCAGATGTTTTGTATGAAGC
>JBAUGO010000179.1:0-6423 GCA_049679775.1 Anderseniella sp. | reverse complement strand
TGGGACGCCCGGGTGCATGCACTTCACCTGCCGAGATCATGCAGGTCACCCCGCCATGCAAGGTGGAATCGATCCAGTTTAATTGCTGCTGGCGCGGTGTATAGTCTCCGATTACCGGATGCACATGACTATCAATCAGACCTGGCGAAAGGCACGTGCCATGCGCATCGATCAGCGTATCAGCATTATCAATATCCAGGTCTTTTGCATAACCAATGGCGGTTATCTTGCCGTCAATCGCGATCAGGCAATCAGCATCAATAATGGGCTCTTCCAGTTTGCCGGACAGCACCATGCCTATGTTCTTGATAACTAGCTTTGTCACTCGTTTCTGCCCCTTCTGTGGATCAAATCAATTTCCTCAGCAAACTGGTAAGCTGCTTGTGTTCATCCACGCTCAGCCCCTCAACTGTGCGCACAGTGATCTGCCTTGCGCGATTTGCGCTGTCTCGAAACTGCGATCTGCCAGCGTCAGTAAGGTCAAGATAAATGCGACGTTGATCACGCGCATCTCGTTTACTTGTTATGAAGCCGCGTTTACGCAAACGATCAATCACACCCTTGATTGTGGCGGCATCCATGCCAGCCAGACGCCCCAACTCATTTTGCGATTGCGGACCAGTTTCATCAAGTTTTGCCATGGCCGCAAATTGCGTGGGTGTGAACTCAGGCATGAGCTCGGAGAATATCGATAGATGACGCTGCTGTGCGCGACGCAAAAGAAAACCGATCTGATCATCAAGACGATAGGAGCCCGACCCATGATCGCTCAATTGCTCAGTTTCTTTTGGCATATGTATCTGTTTCCAGTTTTTGAACGTGTCAATTTTGACAGCAAATGCACACGAATGCAATTTGTTGGTGCGCATACATGTCTGTCATATTCCTACACCAGAATTGACTTACCTCACGTGTGATCTGTATTGGTTCCGCCCATGAGCGAAAACAGCAAAACAATAGCCGATCAGGCCCGGCGGTTCTCCGTCGCACCCATGATGGACTGGACCGACAGGCATTGCCGGGTATTCCATCGGTCGCTGACATCACGAGCGTTGCTGTACACGGAAATGGTAACAACCGGTGCTGTCATTCATGGTGATCGTCAACGTCTACTGGGTTTTGACAAGAGCGAACATCCCGTTGCCCTCCAGCTTGGAGGCAGCGAGCCAGGCGAGTTGGCCGAAGCATGTCGCATAGGTGAGGACTTCGGCTATGACGAGATCAACCTAAATTGTGGCTGTCCATCGGACAGGGTGCAATCAGGTCGTTTTGGGGCTTGCCTGATGGCAGAACCTGACACCGTGGCTCGGGGCGTCGAGGCCATGCGAAAGGCAGTTGAAGTACCGGTCACTGTGAAATGCCGCATTGGGATCGATGATCAGGACAGTGAAAAGGATTTCACCCGTTTCATCAATACTGTGGCAAACGTCGGCTGCACGACATTTATCGTCCATGCCCGCAAGGCATGGCTGAACGGCCTGAGCCCGAGGGAAAACCGCGATGTACCACCACTGGATTATGAGCGCGTTTACAGGTTGAAGGCAGCTCGGCCAGATCTTCATATAACGATCAATGGCGGTATCGAAACCTTGCAGGACGCCAAGGCCCACCTTACTCATGTGGATGGCGTGATGCTGGGTCGAAGTGCCTATCAACACCCCTGGCTGCTGGCAAAAGTAGACACGGAACTATTTGGCGAAACCAGTGACCCGGTTGAAAATCGATTTGAAGCAGCACAACGCATGATCTGTTATATCGAGAAATGTCTGGCAGAGGGCATTTACCTGACTCGCGTAACCAAGCACATGCTTGGACTGTTTCATGCCCAACCAGGTGGGCGACTGTGGCGCCGCTTTTTATCCGAGGACGCACGCCAGGATGGCGCAGGCAGTGAAATCATCCACCAGGCACTGGAGATTGTCGCTGATGCTCACGCCGCGCGTGAAGCCGCGCAATAGCAGCTAGCCAGCGCTTTTTGGGATAACGTCAAAAGCCACGCAAATGCGTTTTTGCGCTGATTTAAACGGTACTGTGCCGTGATACATGAAGGCCGGGAACAACAGCATGAGACCTTCATGCGGAGTAACAGTTTCAACCGGAAACTCGGCCTTGAACGGCAGCTCTTCTGGCGGCCGTCCCATTTCAAAGGCCCCCGCCTTGTCGGCGCCTGCACCAGACACCTCATCAGGAATGGTGACATAGTAACATCCTGACAAATAACCGGACATGTGAATGTGTGGCTTTTGATTGCCTTCACCATCCAGGACCGCCGACCAGGCCGAAATCTCATAATTTGCCGGCTGACTGTTGAGGAACGGATGCTGATCGTGGTTTGGTGTTTCAGCAAAGTATTTATCGACCGCATCGCGCATCAGCTTTTCAAGCTGACCAACAGGGCCATTTGGATCATTATTGATGTCAGACCCGATCCGCAAGGCAGGATGGTGCCAGGTTGGATGGTTTTCAGGAGGTGTTTCCAGCTTGTCATGGTTGAGCACGACAGCCTCAAGCGCACGATTAAACTCTTCAAGGTTCGCGTAATCTTCAGGTGGCGTTACCGTATGGCCTTGCACAAATCTGGAAAAATCAAACCACTTTTCAGCAACGGCATCATTGCCAACCTCTACCTCCAGCAAAGCCATGAAGGCCATCGCCTCAATATCTGATGGCATTGCCTTGCACCAGTCCGTTGCATGACGATGCGCCTCATCAATGCGTCCAAGCTCGATCAAGGCAGCAATGAGGTTAGAGTAAATGACCTTGTCACAAACGCCTGCGGACATTGTCCTGGTATAAAGTTCGACAGCGCGCGTAGATTGTTTGCACATGTGCGCAGCAATGGCAGTGGAGCGCAACAATGCACCGCTATCGGGTATTTTCTTGACCATCGCCTCATAGAGCACCAGCGCATCGCGCCAATGTCCTGCATTGGCCAGCATGTCCGCCTGCTGGACCTTGAGTTCCAGATTTTCTGGCTCAATGGCCACAGCTCTTTCAAGTAGCGAAATTGCATTGTCCCATGCATCAGCCAACGCATAAAATCCAGCCAGATTTGCCCATACAAGAGCTGGACGTGGGGCCTTGTCCACAAATGGCTCAAAGGCTCCAAGATGCTCTATTGCCTTGTCGCGATGGCCAAGCTCCAGCCAGCAGCGCGCAGACAATGTTTGTGCACGCATCATACCTGGTGCGGTAGTTGTCACGGGTTGTAACACTTCCAAAGCTGCACGCGGTTGCCCCTCGCGATACAACCTGGTGGCCTGTTCGATATGTTCCTTCACTCTCGAGGATACTCCGTGATGCGCGTTTTGCCTCTCGCTGCATACTTCATGTATCAAGAATTCACCCCCAAACACCAGAGTAGAAGTGAAGGGGTGCGGCGCTGTGCACACTTCAATGACATTCCATGCAGGCATACTTCTTCAACACATGTCTAACTTAACAGAAAAACAGACGTCTGGCGTACCTCTAATCAGGACCTGGCTATTCTTCATGGCGCTCCTTGTCTTCACGATGGTGATCGTGGGCGGCGCCACACGCCTGACCGATTCAGGTTTGTCCATCACCGAATGGCGGCCACTTCTTGGGGCCATCCCTCCCCTGACGGATATCGACTGGAACATCGCATTTGATAAATATCGCGAAATCCCTGAGTACAAGCTCATCAACAAGGGCATGAGCCTGGACGATTTCAAGTTCATATACTGGTGGGAATGGGGCCACAGATTTCTCGGACGCATTATTGGTTTGGCTTTTTTTGTACCATTCGTCTTCTTCTGGGCAACGGGCCGATTGAACAAAACCCAGATCCCTCGGTTGTTGCTACTCTTTGTGCTTGGAGGCCTGCAGGGTGCCCTGGGATGGTATATGGTCAAATCTGGCCTGGTAGAGCGCACAGACGTTAGCCAGTATCGCCTTTCCGCGCACTTGAGTCTGGCTACAATCATCTTTGCAGCGATTGTGTGGACAGGTTTCGGCTTTGGTCAAGCAAAGCGACCTTTCGCACCCAAAGTTCCTTTGGGCCTCGGTGCACTTGCACTTGTTGGATTGATCATTGCACAAACGGCACTTGGCGGCTTCGTGGCAGGTCTTGATGCTGGTATGGCGTACAATACCTGGCCTTTGATGGATGGGCAGATCATTCCCAATGGCCTATTTATAATAGACCCCGCCTGGCGCAATTTTTTTGAAAACACCCTGACCGTCCAGTTCCAGCATCGCATGTTTGCCTACCTGATTGTTGTGGTTGCGCTGGTGCAGACAGCACGTGCCATTTCCGAAACCAACGCCCCTTCAGTCCGCATGTCAGGTCTGGCAATATTGATAGCGGTGCTCGCGCAGGTTGCCTTTGGTATCTGGACGCTGCTGGCGCACGTGCCCATCTCGTTGGGCCTCATTCATCAAGGTGGCGCACTTGTCGTGTTGACCATGTGCCTATGGCATTTGCATGCTGTGAGTGTGGCTGCAAGCAGCAGCACATACCCTTCTAGCAACAAGACGCCAGGCTTGAATTGACCGCTATCAGCTCATGGCCTGATCAAGGTCTGCAATGATATCGTTGACATCCTCAATCCCTATGGACAGACGCACAACATCCGGCCCGGCACCTGCCTTGGCAAGTTGGTCAGGTGTCAGTTGTGAATGCGTTGTCGAGGCCGGATGAATGATCAAGGAGCGAGTGTCACCTACGTTTGCAAGGTGTGACAGAAGCTGCACCCTGGAGACTGTGCCAACGCCCGCATCATAGCCGCCCTTGAGGCCAAAGGTGAAAACCGCACCTGCACCCTTTGGCGAGTATTTCTTTTGCTTGGCATTATCCTTGTCGCCTGGCAATGCAGCATAGTTTACCCATGCAACACGGGGGTCTTTTTGCAACCACGTGGCAACAGCCAGTGCATTTTCGCAATGACGTTGCATACGCAAACCCAGAGTTTCCATGCCAGTCAGTATCTGAAACGCATTAAATGGCGAAATGGCAGGGCCTAGATCGCGCAGTCCCAGCACGCGACACGCAATCGCAAAAGCGATATTGCCAAATGTCTCCCACATGACCATGCCATTATATGAAGCGCACGGCTCTGACAGGATCGGGAACTGCCCCTTGTTCTTGCCCCAGTCAAAATTGCCACCATCAATGATAATTCCACCCATGGAATTGCCATGCCCACCCAGAAACTTGGTGAGCGACTGAACGACAATATTGGCACCGTGTTCGATCGGGCGGCACAGGTAAGGCGATGCAAGCGTATTGTCGACAATCAGCGGAACATGCGCTTTTTGCGCAATGGCTGAGATAGCCGCGATGTCAGTTACACGACCACCCGGATTTGCAATCGATTCAATAAATATCGCTTTGGTTTTTGGCGTAATCGCTTTTTCAAACGAAACCAGATCGTCAATATCAGCCCAAACGACATTCCACCCGAATGACTTGAACGAATGATTGAACGCATTGATCGACCCGCCATAAAGCTGACGTGCGCAAACAATTTCATCGCCAGGCATCATCAGGGAATGGCAAATGATAAGCTGGGCAGAATGACCTGAAGCAACCGCCAGAGCCGCAGTGCCGCCTTCAAGGGCAGCCACTTTTTCTTCCAACACGGCCTGTGTCGGGTTCATGATACGGGTGTAAATATTGCCAAAGGCGCGCAAGGCAAACAGGTCAGCAGCGTGTTGTGCGTCATCAAACACAAACGAGGTTGTTTGATAAATCGGTGTCACGCGAGCACCCGTAGCAGGGTCTGGCTTTGCGCCTGCGTGAATGGCCAGCGTATCAAAACCCGGCTTCTGGTTACTCATGATATCTACTCCCTGATACAGTCATGTTTGATAAAGAACGGGTTCTAGCAAAGGATGAATAAACAAACAATCGTTCTTTTTACAGAACGTCAAATTTGTTGAACTTCATGGAGCAACCACAGTTAAACAGCCCAGCTCATGCACGTAATCGCTCAGGTCTTTTTCAGACCGAGACTTTGCATTTTTCCAGACCCGTGCATTGACTGTTTCCTGGAAGAAATAACGCCTGAATTGCCCCCTACCCAGCCCCATTCACCCGACAGCTTGCCATACTCGATCTTGGGACAGCGGTTCATGACGACACGGACACCGGCTTCTTCAGCCCTGGCTGCGGCTTCATCATGGCGCACTGTGAGTTGCATCCAGATAACCTTGGGCAAGGGCGACAACAACAGCGCCTCATCCACAACCCCTGCTGCTGCATCGGAATTGCGAAATATGTCGACCATGTCAATAGGTTCGGGAACTTCCGCCAAGGATGCATAAACCGGTCGCCCACAGATTTCCTTGCCGGCCATGCCGGGGTTCAGGGGATAAACCGCATAGCCCTTGTCGATCATGTATTTTGTAACGAAATATGATGGGCGTACTTCATTGGCAGAAGCGCCAAAGATTGCCACG
>JBAUGO010000178.1:0-5414 GCA_049679775.1 Anderseniella sp. | reverse complement strand
CCCCTATTGGCAACACAAGGTAACCCCCATGGCAGCCGTTGCCGGAAGTGTGGCAGACGAGGTCCTGGCGGTAATGGTGTCGGGTGCCAGGCTTACCCGGGCCTATGTCAACAATGGTGGAGATATCGCGGTTCATCTGGCAGAAGGCGAACGTTTCACCATTGCCTCGGCCAATGGGGAAATTGCAATCACCTCGAAAGATACTGCGCGCGGCATTGCCACATCAGGCTGGCGCGGTCGCAGCTTTTCGTTCGGCATTGCAGACAGTGTGACTGTTTTGGCGCACAATGCTGCTGAAGCTGATGTGGCTGCGACCATGATTGCCAATCATGTTGATTTACCTCACTCACCAAAGATCCGTCGCGCCCCGGCCGCTGCAATTCAACCAGACAATGACCTGGGCCAGCGTCGGGTGACTGTGGAGGTGGCCGAGCTGACCGGCGCGGAAGTCGCCACGGCCTTGTCGCATGGACATGAGTTCGCTCGTCATCTGTATGAAAAAGGTTTGATTGTTGCTGCTACTTTGGGTCTCAATGGTGTCGTGCGGACACTTGATGGAACTGACAAGGGCGCAAGATATTGGAAAGGTGAGGCATTATGGCTGAAGCAAGGATAAGAAAACTGGTCGTGTTGCTGGATGAAATTCATCTCGAGCAAGGTCGGAAGATTTCACCTCCAACGCGCCGAGCCTGTGCCATGGCTGTTATAGAAAACCCGTTTGCCGGACAATATGTCGAGGACCTTTCGGACTTGATGGAAATTGGTGAGCAACTCGGTGGTCTGCTTGGTACGCGCGCGGTTGAAGCGCTGGGTATCAAGCCTGCCCAGGCTGAAAGCTATGGCAAGGCCGCGCTGGTCGGCGTCGATGGTGAGCTTGAACATGCCGCTGCCATCTTGCATCCCAGGCTTGGTGCCCCATTGCGAAAGGCTGTTGAAAAGGGCGCTGCTTTGGTGCCATCCTCAAAGAAACGAGGTGGACCTGGCCAGGTGCTGGATGTGCCATTGGGGCACAAGGATGCAGCTTATGTTCGCTCTCATTTTGACGGCATGGAGGTTCAGATATCTGACGCGCCTCGTGCCAATGAAATACTCGTGGCAGTAGCAGTCACAGATTCCGGCAGGCCGTTGCCGCGTGTCGGTGGTCTGACAAAGGACGAAGCCAGGGGTGAAGATGGTTTACGGTGAACCCAACTATAAAACAGCAGAGGAGAACGATTAATGAAATTTGTTTCCAGACTTGCGGGGGTAGCCCTCGCCATATCGGTCGGTTTGACCGCAGTGATTGCGCATGCTGCCGAAACCATCAAGATCGGTGAGATCAATTCTTATTCGCGGCTTCCAGCCTTCACTGATCCCTACAAGAAGGGATGGCAATTGGCGGTTGAACAGATCAACGCAGCCGGTGGCGTAAACGGAAAGATGCTGGAGGTTATTGACCGCGACGATGCTGGCAAGCCAGGCGATGCGATCAAGATTGCCGAAGAAATGATCTCCAAGGAAAATGTGACTTTGTTGGCAGGTACCTTCCTGTCAAACATTGGCCTTGCCGTGACAGACTTTGCCCTCCAGAACAAGAAACTGTTCATTGCAGCTGAGCCGCTTGCCGATGCGATCGTTTGGGAAAAAGGCAACCGTTACACGTTCCGCCTGCGCCCATCCACCACCATGCAGGCCGCTATGCTCGCCAAGGAGGCAGCAAAGACCGGGGCTAAAAAGTGGGCAACAGTTGCACCAAACTATGCCTATGGCAAGGAAGCGGTTGCTGCCTTCAAGAAGGAGCTGATCAAGTTGGTTCCCGATGCGCAGTTCGTTGAAGAACAATGGCCACCAGTGTTCAAGATCGACGCTGGCCCGGTTGTGCGCGCACTGGAAGCGGCAAAGCCCGATGCGATTTATAACGTGACCTTTGGGGGAGACCTTGCCCAGTTTGTTCGTGAAGGCAATTTGCGCGGTTTGTTTGAAGGCCGCACTGTTGTTTCGCTTCTGTCAGGTGAGCCTGAATATCTGGAGCCATTGAAGGATGAAGCGCCGAAGGGCTGGATTGTCACAGGCTATCCGCAAGGGGCCATCGACACCCCCGAACACAAGGCATTCTATGACGCCTACAATGCCAAGTTTGGTGAAGCTCCAAAGCTTGGTTCCATTGTTGGTTATGCTACCTTCCAGTCAATTGCAGCCTTGTTGAAAAAAGCCCCAGACATGGAAACCGAGACACTCGTCAACACCATGAAGGGTCTTGAAGTCGACACGCCTGCTGGCAAAATCACCTTCCGTACGCAAGACCATCAGTCCACACTTGGCGCCTGGGTCGGCAAGACCGACGTCAAGGATGGCAAGGGTGTCATGGTTGACTGGTTCTATGCTGACGGCAAGGACTTCCAGCCAACGGATGAGGAAGTCAAGGCGTTGCGTCCAGCAACCGACTGAGGTCCAGCATCAGCAAGAGGCAGCAGGTAATCCCTGCTGCCTTTGACTTTTCACGCAGGTTGTAAGGGGCTGCAATGAGCTTCTATTTTGCCCAGTTTCTAACCGGTCTTTCCAGTGCATCGTCCTTGTTTCTGGTGGCGTGCGGGCTGTCGCTGATCTTTGGGGTCACGCGCATTGTAAATTTTGCGCATGGCTCGTTCTACATGATTGGCGCGTATCTCGCTTATACGCTGGTACAATATGTGCCTGGCTCGATATTCGGTTTCTGGGGCAGTGTGCTCGTTGCCGCGATCATTGTCGGCCTTGTTGGTGCGCTCATAGAAGTCGTTATTTTAAGACGCATATATGGCTCACCTGAGCTGTTTCAGTTGGTGGCAACCTTTGGTGTCGTTCTGGTGGTGCAGGATGCCTGTCTGTACTTTTTCGGCCCGGCTGATCTGCTGGGGCCGCGAGCACCAGGCCTTGATAGTGTGGTTCGCATATTTGGTGAGCCGATCCCGGAATATGACCTGGTGTTGATTGCGCTTGGTCCAATTGTCCTGGCTTCATTGTGGCTCCTGTTAAACCGAACCCGCTGGGGCATACTGATCAGGGCAGCTACTCTGGACCGTGAGATGGTTGCATCACTGGGTGTCAATCAGTCCTGGCTTTTCACGAGCGTGTTTTTTCTGGGGTCATTTCTGGCAGGGCTGGGTGGTGCACTGCAAATACCGCGTGTATCAGTCAATCTGCTGATGGACCTGTCCATCATAGCCGAGGCTTTCGTGGTCGTCGTCATTGGTGGCAAGGGGTCCATTCCAGGGGCCTTTGTGGCAGCCCTTCTGATTGGTGAATTGAACGCCTTTGGCATTTTGATCTTGCCACAGGCAACCATAGTGCTGGCTTTCGTTGTCATGGCGGTTGTTCTGATCGTGCGTCCTTATGGTTTGTTCGGCAAGGCTGATACGCTAGCTCATGCAGCCGGTCAGGTTGAACTGCCTATCCGTCCGGCCAGCCAGAAGGCCCGCCTGATCGCGATGGCTTTGCTGGTGGGGTTATTGGTGCTGCCTCTTGTACTGGACGATTTTGCCGTTGTGCTGGCCACGGATGTCTTGATCTTCGCCCTGTTTGCCACCTCATTGCACTTCATCATGGGTAATGGCGGCATGGTGTCTTTCGGGCACGCCGCCTATTTTGGACTTGGTGCTTATGGTGCCGCCTTCATGGTGAAGTATTTCGGGGGCTCAATGGAAGCAGCCCTCATTGCAGCCCCTGTCATGGCAGCCATTGGCGCATTGATTTTTGGCTGGTTCTGCGTCCGGCTATCCGGCGTTTACATGGCAATGCTGACACTGGCTGCGGCACAGATTGTGTGGTCAACCGCCTTTCAATGGCAGGATCTGACGGGGGGCGATGACGGCCTGCTGGGTATCTGGCCTTCCGATTGGGCGAAATCCAAGACGGCCTATTATTACCTGGCGCTTGTCCTGTGTGGCAGCAGTATTCTTTTCATGCGCAGGATGATCTTTTCACCTTTCGGCTATACCTTGCGGGGAGGGCGCGATAGCCCGAACCGAACCGAATCCATCGGTATCAATCTGCAACAACATCAATGGGCAGCCTTTGTGGTCGCAGGGATATTTGCCGGTATGGCAGGTGGCATCTATGTGTTTTCCAAGGGCTCGATCTTCCCGGATGAAGCCGCAATACCGCGCTCGGTAGATGCACTTGTCATGGTGCTGCTGGGGGGTGTCCAGACGCTTGTTGGCCCTGTCGTGGGCGCAGGTGTGTTCAGGTTGCTTGAAGATGAGATATCAAGGCTCGACTATTGGCGTGCCATTCTGGGGGCTGTCATTGTCGCCATTGTTGTCATCGCGCCTGAAGGCATCGCAGGCTTTGCACACCGCCTGGCGTTAAAGTTCGGCCTTGAACGAGACATGGAGACAGCAAAATGACCACACCGGTTTTATCGGTCACTCATCTGTCAAAATCATTCGGGGGTGTGAAAGCTGTCTCTGACGTATCTTTTGACGTGGGCAAGGGAGAATTGCTGGCTCTTATCGGGCCCAACGGTGCAGGCAAGACAACGTGCTTCAACATGCTCAATGGCCAGTTGAAAGCTGACAAGGGCGAAGTGAAGCTGAAAGGGCAAGACATTACCGGTCTGTCGCCACGCCGCATCTGGCGTCGGGGCGTTGGCCGCACTTTCCAGATCACTGCAACTTATGCCTCCATGACGGTTCGTGAAAACGTTCAGATGGCACTGATTTCCCATGCTCGCGAAACCTGGGATTTCTGGCGCGTTGCAGCCGAGCGCCATATAGATGAGGCCATGCGGTTGCTTGCGCTTGTGGGCATGGAAACACAGGCAGATCGCGCTGCCGCCATCCTGGCTTATGGTGACCTCAAGCGGTTGGAGCTTGCCATTGCACTGGCTCACGGACCGGAGCTCTTGTTGATGGATGAGCCGACCGCCGGAATGGCACCCAAGGAACGGGTGCGTTTGATGCAATTGACCGCAGACATCGTTGCCGGGCAGGGGATTTCCGTATTGTTCACTGAACATGACATGGATGTGGTGTTTGCGCATGCCCACCGCATCATGGTGCTGAACCGTGGTGAGCTTATCGCTGTCGGTAGTGTTGATGAGGTGCGTAATGATGCGCGCGTCCAGGAAGTTTATCTGGGCGGTGGAACACTTTACGAGGCTCGCGCGCATGGCTGAATCAATGTTGAGCCTGGTCGGTGTAAATGCCTTTTATGGCAAGGCCCACATCCTGCATGATCTTTCCTTCAAGGTGGCTGAAGGCGAAGTGGTGGCACTGTTGGGCCGCAATGGTGCCGGCAAGACTACCACAATGCGCGCCATCATGCAGCTTGTGCGTCCGCGCACCGGGGGAATATCGTTCGAAGGCACGGACATTGTCGGCTGGCAAACCCACAAGGTGGCTCAAACCGGTATTGGCTATGTACCTGAAGAGCGCCGTATTTTTGCGGACCTTACGGTT